>NZ_JBKFBI010000020.1:0-59672 GCF_053346095.1 Methylobacterium sp. A52T
CGCCCCCCGCCTGCCCCTGCCGCCCGATCTCGTGAATGGTCGTGCCGAGCCCCCCGGCGGCGGCGGCCACCGTGCTGACATTCGTGGCCGCCTGCTCGGCCGCCGCCGCGACCGTGGTCGACTGGTCGGCCGTCTCGGCCGCGGCGAAGCTCATGCGCGCGGCCGTGGATTCGAGCTCGCTCGCCGCCGACGAGACGGCCCGCACCACGCCGCCGACCGCCGCCTGGAAGCCGTCCGCCATCTCGACCATCGCGACCTTGCGTTGCGCATCGAGGGCGGCACGGGCCTGCGCCGCCTCGGCTTCGAGGGTCGCGGCTCGGACGAGGCCGTCGCGGAAGACCCGGACCGAATCGGCCATGGCGCCGATCTCGTCACCGCGGCCGACTCCGGGCACTTCGGTCCGGAGGTCGTTCGCGGCCATCCGGGTCATCGCGGCCGTGATGGCGCGGACCGGCTTGGCGATGCCGATCTGCAGGAGCGCCAGACCGACCAGCCCGATGCCGGCCATCAGGCCGAGGCCGATCAGGCTCGCCGACCGCGTCGCCGCGATGGCCGCCGCCGCGGCCTGAGCCCGGCCGTTCATCAGCGCGCGCTCCGTGTCGGCGATCTCGGCCGTCTTGGCGCGGATCTCGTCCATGATCGCCTTGCCGACGCCCGAGATCATGATCCGGCGCGCCTCTTCCCGGGTCGCGGCATCGCGCATCAGGGCGATCTCGCGATCCGCGAACGTGCTGCCCCAGCGCTCGGCCAGGGACTTCAGGTCCGCCAGGCGTGCCTGCTGCGCGGGGTTGTCCGCCACCAGCCGCCGCATCTCCGACCAGGCCGCCGCGAAGGCCTCACGCCCGGCCGTCTCGGGCTCGAGGAAGCGCGGCTCCGCGGCGATCAGGTAGCCGCGCAGGCCGGTCTCCCGGTTCACCATCGCGAGGCTCATCCGCTCGACCTGCGCCAGCACCGCCTGCGTGTGCTCGATCCGGTCCTGGGCCTCCCGGATATCGCCGATGTTCCGCAAGGTTATGCCAGCCACGACCAATGTAACGATGAGCATCGCGCCCATCACAAGGGCGATCTTGATGCTGATCCTGTAGTCGGACATACGAAATGACATGTCTCGGGCTCTCCCCGCGGCGAATGAGTCGTCGCCTCATCACCTGCGCCCTGCCCGTAGACGCTTCATCGGCGTTTATGAAGAGAAATTTTTATTAACTCTGAGCCGGGCTAAGACTCATTCGCGCGACATCATTTCCTTTCACCGAACTGCGGGCCCATCCTCTGATAAATCCGACAACTGCCGGCAGATATCGACAGAACGAAATCTTGAGATCAATTATCCGCACGTGGCCCGAAGGGCCCATCACTGATACGCCTGCTGCAGGTCGACCGTGCAATCCCGGCCGATCCGCTCGTAGTTCTCGGCGAGCCAGGCCTGCGCGGCGGCGCGGCCCTTGTCGCGCAGGCGCTTGAACACGGTCCAGCGCGCGTCGAGCTTGGAGGCGGCGTTGTAGTCCTCGAGGGCGTCGGTGCCGTCGATCCGGTGCACGAGGACCCGGCGGTACTGGCCCTGGCCGAGGGTGCCCTCCTCGATCAGCCCGTCGAGGAAGTCGATCGCCCGCAATTCGCGCATCAGATTCGCGTTGAACGTGATCTCGTTGAGCCGGTCACGGATCTCGGCCTCCGTGCGCGGGGTCTCGCGCCGCTCCACGGGGTTGATCTGCACGAGCAGGATGTCGCGGGTCTGGGCGCCGCGGTGCAGGGGGTAGAGCGGCGGGTTGCCGAGGTAGCCGCCGTCCCAGTAGGGCACGCCGTCGATCTCCACCGCCTGGAAGACCGTGGGCAGGCAGGCCGAGGCCATCAGGTGGTCGACGGTCAGGTGCTCGCGCTCGAACACCGCCAGCTTGCCGGTCCAGACGTTGGTCGCCGAGACGAACAGGCCCGCCGTGTCGGCCTCGCGGAGGCGGTCGAAATCGACCTGCTCGGCGAGCGCCTTGCGCAGCGGATTGATGTTGAGCGGGTTCGACACGTAGGGGCTCGGCGCCAGCATCTTGGCCCAGAACTCGGCCACCGGGTTGCCCTTCCACAGGCTGAACAGGCCGCTCACGAGGTTGCGCTGAGCCGGCCCCAGGTCGCCGTCGAGGCTGACCTCGCGCCAGAACCGCTCCAGACCCTCGCGAGCGCCGTCCGGGCCGCCCTTCAGCCAGCCATCCACCAGGACGACGGCGTTCATCGCCCCGGCGCTCGCCCCCGTCACCGCCTCGAAGCCGAGGCGGCCGTCCTCGATGAGCGCGTCGAGCACGCCCCAGGTGAAGGCGCCGTGCGCGCCGCCGCCCTGAAGGGCGAGCGCCACCGGCTTCTCGAACTTGGGCCCGGCGAGCGCCGGACCCGGCGCCTGCGCCGGCTGCGCCTCGATCGCGTCCGTGACGGGCGATTCGGGAACGGCGGTGGCGGGGTTGTGCGGCTCGGCGCCACCGAATTGTTCGCTCATGTCGGCCTCCTGATCCACCGTACAGATGGGATGCTGCAATGCAGCATCAACCGTGCGACGGGATCGCGGCGGGGCGCCTGCCCCGCGCCGGCACCTGTCCCGGCCCGAGCGAATCGGCAACAGAGTCCGACGAAAACTGGCCGGCGACGGCGGCGGGTGCCTCCGGGACGTGCAGGAAACTCGACATCCGCGCCCGGATACGACATGACAGCCGCGATGCTGTCCTGCGCGATGCTGCCCCGCGCGGCGCCGGGTTGACGCGGCGCCGGGTCATCCGCAGCTAACCCGCGGCAGCCCCGAAGTTCCGGCGAGGCGTGTCCCCGGGACCGGCCCGGCAGCCGTCACGGCTCCGGCACCCGCGAGGCGCGCCCGCGAAAGTCCACGATGGAAGTCATGGAAGCCACCCGTTCCGAGAACCCCGCCGATAACCCGCTGGCCGGCGGCGGACCGGAGATCGCCGGCCCCGCCCCGCGCCACCGCACCGTCGGCGTCACGGTCGGCGAGGGCGAGGGCGCGGTCACCGTCGGCGGCGGCGCCCCGATCGTCGTCCAGTCGATGACCAACACCGACACGGCCGACATCGACGCCACCGTGGCGCAGGTCGCCCAGCTCGCCCGGGTCGGCTCGGAGCTCGTGCGCATCACGGTCGACCGCGACGAGGCCGCCGCCGCGGTGCCGAAGATCCGCGAGCGCCTCGACCGGATCGGCGTCCACGTGCCGCTGGTGGGCGATTTCCACTACATCGGCCACAAGCTGCTCGCCGACCACCCGGCCTGCGCCGAGGCCCTGGCCAAGTACCGGATCAACCCCGGCAATGTCGGCTTCAAGGACAAGAAGGACACGCAGTTCTCGGCGATCATCGAGCAGGCGATCAAGCACAACAAGACCGTGCGGATCGGCGCCAACTGGGGCTCGCTGGACGGCGAGCTGCTCACCCACCTGATGGACGAGAACGCCAAGGCGCCGCGGCCGATCGACGCCCGGGCGGTGATGCGCGAAGCGATGGTCCGCTCGGCGATCAGCTCGGCCGACCGCGCCGTGGAGCTCGGCCTGCCGCAGAACAAGATCATCCTCTCGGCCAAGGTCTCGGCGGTTCAGGACCTGATCGCCGTCTACCGCGAGGTGGCGCGCCGCTCGGACTACGCCATCCATCTCGGCCTCACCGAGGCCGGCATGGGCTCGAAGGGCCTCGTGGCCGCCTCGGCCGCCATCGGCGTGCTGCTCCAGGAGGGGATCGGCGACACGATCCGGTACTCGCTGACCCCCGAGCCCGGCGGCGACCGGACCGTCGAGGTCAAGGCGAGCCAGGAACTCCTGCAGACCATGGGGTTCCGCACCTTCGTGCCGATGGTGGCGGCGTGCCCGGGCTGCGGCCGCACGACCTCGACCACGTTCCAGGAACTCGCCCGCGACATCCAGAACTGGATCGTCACCTCGATGCCGGAGTGGAAGAAGACCTATCCGGGCGTCGAGGGGCTGAACGTCGCCGTGATGGGCTGCATCGTGAACGGCCCGGGCGAATCGAAGCACGCCGATATCGGCATCTCGCTGCCCGGCACCGGCGAGACGCCGACCGCGCCGGTCTTCATCGACGGCAAGAAGGCGATGACGCTCCGCGGCCCGACGCTGGCCAAGGACTTCGAGACGATCGTGATCGACTACATCGAGCGCCGATTCGGCCAGGGCGGGAACCGCACCGCCGCCGAGTGACGGGCAGGCCGACGCACACGTCCCGCGAGACGGAGACCGCGTCGCCCCCCGCCGTCGGTCCGGGCGCCGCGCGTCCCGTCGACGTTGGCGGGGCGGCCCGCCGTGCCGAGACCCAGCTCCGCGTTCTTCGCGGGTGCACACGGTTTCCGGGCGCACGAGGGCATGATAGCAAGGCCGCACGATCCCGCGAGCGGTCGGCCCGGTGGCCGGCCCGCACGGTTCGGCGGAGTCTTCGCGTTTTCTGCCCGGCCCCGACTGGCCCCTGAGCCGAACCGCGAAGCGCCGGCCACGCCCGAGCTTCCGACATCCGCATGAGCCAAACCTTCGCACCCGGCGTAGCCCCCCAGCCCGCGCCCGCAGCCCCCGACGCCGCGCGCGCGGCCGCCCAGGCCGCCGACGAGACCGGCGCCCCGGTGCCGACGCACGGGCCGGCCACCGCCGGCAGCCTCGACGCCCCCGAGAAGGCCGAGACCCAGCACGGCCATGCCGGGTTCTGGACGCTGCTGGTCGGCTCCGTCGGCGTCGTCTACGGCGATATCGGCACCAGCCCGCTCTACGCGTTCCGCGAGGCGCTGGTCCCGGCCCGGACCGACGGCATCCTGCTGCCCGAGGAGGTGATCGGCACCGTGTCGCTGATCCTCTGGGCCCTCTTCATGATCGTGACGGTCAAGTACGTCGCGATCCTGCTGCGCATGGACAACAACGGCGAGGGCGGCATCCTCTCGCTGATGGCGCTGGCCCGGAAGGCGCTCGGCGGCTCGCGCATCGTGTTCATGCTGGGGCTCCTCGGCGCCTCGCTGTTCTACGGCGACGCGGTGATCACGCCGGCGATCTCGGTCCTCTCGGCGGTGGAGGGCCTGAAGCTCGTCACGCCCGCCCTCGACGAGTACGTCCTGCCGATCACCGTGGTGATCATCGTCGCGCTGTTCCTCGTGCAGAACCGCGGGACCGGGAAGGTGGCGGCCTTCTTCGGGCCGGTGACCGTCGTGTGGTTCCTCGCCATGGCGCTCGCGGCGCTGCCGCACATCACCCTGCACCCGGAGGTGTTCCGCGCGCTCAATCCCTGGCACGCCGTGCACTACCTGCTCGGCCACGGCAGCGGCGCGCTGATCGCCCTGGGGGCGGTGTTCCTGGCGGTGACCGGGGCCGAGGCCCTGTTCGCCGATCTCGGCCATTTCGGCCGCAAGCCGATCCAGGTGGCCTGGATATGCCTCGTCTTCCCGGCGCTGGCCCTCAACTATCTCGGGCAGGCGGCCCTGGTGCTGGAGAAGCCCGACACGGCCGATCCGTTCTTCCAGCTCGTGCCCGCCTGGGGCCTGCTGCCGATGGTGGTGCTCGCCACGATCGCCACCGTGGTGGCGAGCCAGGCGGTGATCACCGGCGCCTTCTCGCTGTCCCGGCAGGCGATCCAGCTCGGCCTGCTGCCGCGGCTGGAGATCCGCCACACCTCCGAGTCGCATGCCGGCCAGATCTACCTGCCGCAGATCAACGCCCTGCTGATGTTCGGCGTCGTGCTGCTCGCCGTGCTGTTCAAGACCTCGTCGTCGCTGGCCTCGGCCTACGGCATCGCGGTGACCGGCACGATGCTGCTCACCGCCTCGCTGACCTTCCTGGTGATGTGGCGCATGTGGAAGTGGTCGCCGGTCGCGGCGGCCGCCGTGATGCTGCCCTTCATCGTCCTCGAGTTCCTGTTCCTGCTCTCCAACCTGATCAAGGTCGTCGAGGGCGGCTACGTGCCCCTGCTGCTCGCGGGCGGCCTCATCATCCTGATGTGGACCTGGGTGCGCGGGGTGACGATCCTGTTCAACAAGACCCGCAAGACCGACGTGCCGCTGGTCGAGCTGGTCGGCATGCTGGAGAAGAGCCCGCCCCACCACGTGCGCGGCACCGCGGTGTTCCTGACGAGCGATCCCGAGATCGCCCCGGCGGCGCTCCTGCACAACCTCAAGCACAACAAGGTGCTGCACGAGAAGAACGTGATCCTCACCGTCGAGACGGTGGACACGCCCCGCTCGAACGAGGCCGACAAGGTGCGGATCGAGCCGGTGGGCCCGCATTTCTACAAGGTCGTGATGAAGTTCGGCTACATGGAGACGCCGAACATCCCGAAGACGCTGGTGCTGCTGCGCCGCCAGGGCTTCAAGTTCGACATCATGGCGACGTCGTTCTTCCTGTCGCGCCGCTCGATCCGGCCGGCGGCGCATTCCGGCATGCCGCTCTGGCAGGACCGGATCTTCATCACCCTCGCCAAGAACGCCAACGACGCCACGGACTTCTTCCAGATCCCGACCGGGCGCGTGGTGGAGGTCGGGACGCAGGTGACGGTCTGAAGGCCGCGCCGCCATGGTCATCGGCGCGCGCGTCCTGACGATCCGGAGCCCGGACGCGGATATTTCCGTCCCGGCCCGGCTCTGCGCGCCCGAATACGCCGATGGGCATTGGATCTGCCGCTATACGATCGGTTGGCCCGAGCATCCGTGGGACAGCTTCGGAGCCGGCGTCGATGCGTTGCAGGCGCTCCATCTGACGATGCAGAAGATCGGCATCGACCTCTACAGTAGCGCGGCCCACAAGGCCGGCAGCCTGATGTGGGAGAAGCCTGCGGATGGATACGGCTTTCCCATCCCGAAGAATGGCCGCGATCTGCTGATCGGCCTGGACAAGGTCTTCGAGGGGTGACGCAGGTAACGGTGTTTCTGCCGCTGGTGTAGATCAGCGCCCGGGATTATCTACGCTCGGCATCTAGGGCGAGCCCGCATGCCGATCAACGTCAATAATCCCGAAGCCGATGCGCTGACGCGCCGCTTCGCCGCGATAGCGGGCATCGGCACCCCCGAGGCGATCGAGCGCAGACACCTGGTGGAGACGCCGCGGGAGACTGCGGCCCGGTTGCGTGCGCAGCACGGGATCACGCTCAGCGATAGCGCCCGGGAGCCTCTGCCGCGGGAGGTCTACGACGCCCTGCAGGGCAGCCGCTGCGATCCGTGAATACGTGTGGAGACAGCCACACGTCGTCCTTTTTCCCGGGCGCATGGAGCGGCAGCGGAATGCGACCCGGGACCCAGCACAGGACGTCGCGAAGCGTCATTCCAGTTCAACTTGTGCCGCTTGCGCGGCAGGTCCTCGTGCTGGATCCCGGATCAGGTTCCGCTTCGCTCCACCTGTCCGGGAAACGGCTCCGCGCTTCATGAACCCAATGCGGTGACAGACCGCAACGACACGCCGTGATGGCGCTAACCTCATGTGCGCCGCCGCACGCGGCATGCCCTGAACGCAGCCGGCGCGGGATGACCAACAACATCCCCACGTTGCGCCGCTCCCTCAGCCTGCCTTAGAATATTTATTATTCTGAGCTTGAGCGTTCGCCCCGCGGCTTATCCGCACCGGGGAACGTGAGCCGGCTAAGCCGGCCGAGGCCCCCGGCCCGGCTCGGACCCGACTGATCGCCGCTCCGGCGCCGCCAGACAGGACGCAACGATGATCAAACTCACCGTGAACGGGGCTGCGCGCAGCTTCGACGGCGACCCCGACATGCCGCTGCTGTGGTACCTGCGGGACGAGCTCGGGCTCACCGGCACCAAGTTCGGCTGCGGCGTGTCGCTCTGCGGGGCCTGCACCATCCATCTCGGCGGCGCGGCGACCCGCGCCTGCATCACGCCGGTCTCGGCGGCCGCCGGCCAGGAGGTCGTGACCATCGAGGGTCTGTCGCCGGACGGCAACCACCCCGTGCAGGTGGCGTGGCGCGACCAGAACGTCGCCCAGTGCGGCTTCTGCCAGTGCGGCCAGATCATGCAGGCGGCCGCCCTCCTCAAGGACACGCCGAAGCCCACCGACGACGACATCGACACGACGATGAGCGGCAACATCTGCCGCTGCGGCACCTACCCGCGCATCCGCGCCGCGATCCATCAGGCCGCCGGTCAGACGGCGCCCGCCAGCAAGGGAGAGCGCCTGTGATCCACGACGCCAAGCTCACCGCTGAGCTCGCCGCCGGCACTACGCCGGCCCTCGACAATGTCAGCCGCCGCGGCATCCTCGGCGGCGCCGGCGCCCTGGTTCTGGCCCTCTCGCTGCGCCCGGCCCGGGCCGACGAGACCCAGACCAAGGAGCAGAAGGAGCAGAAGTTCGGCGCCGACGGCATGCCGCACGGCTGGCGCGACGACCCGAAGGTCTTCGTCGCCATCGCGCCGGACGGCACCGTCACGGTGACCAACCACCGCTCCGACATGGGTCAGGGCATCCGCACCTCGGTGGCCTTCACGGTCGCCGACGAGCTGGAGGCCGACTGGGCGAAGGTGAAGGTCATCCAAGCCTGGGGCGACGAGACCCGCTTCGGCAACCAGGACACCGACGGCTCGCGCTCGACCCGCCACTTCTTCCAGCACTTCCGCCACGCCGGCGCCGCCGCGCGGCTGATGCTGATCCAGGCGGCAGCCAAGCAGTGGGGCGTGCCGGCCTCCGAGGTGACGGCCGTCAACCACACGCTGACCCACGCCAAGTCGGGCCGCACCCTCGGCTACGGCGCGGTCGCCAAGGCCGCCGGCGAGCTGCCGGTGCCCACCGACGTCAAGCTGAAGGACCCCAAGGACTTCCGCTACATCGGCACCGGCAAGATCGGTCTGATCGACAATGTCGACATCACCACCGGCAAGGCGGTCTACGGTCTCGACACCAAGCTCGACGGGATGCTTTACGCCGTCGTCGCGCGCCCGGCCGTCTACGGCGGCACGGTGAAGTCCTTCGACGACAGCGAGGCCAAGAAGGTCCCGGGCGTCGTGAAAATCTTCAAGATCGACGCTACCCCGATCCCCTCGGAGTTCATGCCGCTCGGCGGCGTCGCCGTGGTGGCCAAGAACACCTGGGCGGCCCTGAAGGCCCGGGACGCGCTCAAGATCACCTGGGACGACGGCCCGAACGCCGGCTACGACACCGACGCGTTCCGCAAGGAGCTGGAGGCCGCCGCGCGCAAGCCCGGCAAGGTCGTGCGCACGCAGGGCGACGTCGACGGCGCCATGGCCAAGGCCAAGACCAAGGTCCAGGCCGAGTACTTCGTGCCCCACCTCGCCCAGGCCCCCATGGAGCCCCCGGCGGCGGTGGCCCGGGTGAGGGACGGGTTCTGCGAGGCCTGGGCCTGCGTCCAGGGTCCGCAGGCCGCCAACGACCGCCTGATGAAGGCGCTCAAGCTGCCCGACGACAAGGTCAAGGTGAACGTCACGCTGCTTGGCGGCGGCTTCGGCCGCAAGTCGAAGCCCGATTACGTGGTCGAGGCGGCGCTCTGCTCGCAGGCCGTCGACGGCGCGCCGGTGAAGCTCGCCTGGACCCGCGAGGACGACCTCCACCACGGCTTCTACCACACGATCTCGGTGGAGCGGCTGGAGGCCGGCCTCGACGACAAGGGCATGCCGGTGGCGTGGCTGCACCGCTCGGTGGCGCCGACGATCGGCTCGATCTTCGCACCCGACCCGAAGCACGAGCTGCCGTTCGAGCTCGGGATGGGGCTGGTCAACACGCCGCTCGACATCCCGAACATGCGGCTGGAGAACCCCGAGGCCGCCGCGCATGCCCGCATCGGCTGGTTCCGCTCGGTGTCGAACATCCCGCACGCCTTCGCGATCCAGTCCTTCGTGTCGGAGCTGGCGCACGCCGCCGGCCGCGAGCCGAAGGAGTACCTGCTCGCGCTCATCGGACCCGATCGCAAGATCAGCCCGACCGAGATCGGCGACGTCTGGAACTACGGCGAGGACCCGAAGCGCTACCCGATCGAGACCGGCCGCCTGCGCGGCGTGATCGAGGCGGCCGCCAAGGGCGCGGGCTGGGGTCGCCAGATGCCCAAGGGCACCGGCCTCGGCATCGCCGGCCACTACAGCTTCGTCACCTACACGGCGGTGGCGGCCGAGGTGGAGGTCGACGACAAAGGCCAGGTCCAGGTGAAGGCGATCGACATCGCGGTCGATTGCGGCCCGCAGGTGAACCCGGAGCGCATCCGCTCGCAGATGGAGGGCGCCGTGGTCATGGGGATGGGGCTCGCCCTGACCTCCGAGATCACCTTCAAGCAGGGCCGGGCGGTCCAGAACAACTTCGACGGCTACGAGGTCCTCCGGATCGACGCCGCCCCGAAGGCGGTCCGCGTGCACCTCGTGCCGACCGGCCGCTGGGACGGTCCGCTCGGCGGCGTCGGCGAGCCCGGCGTGCCGCCGGTGGCGCCGGCCATCGCCAACGCGATCTTCGCGGCCACCGGCCGGCGGGTCCGGCAATTGCCGATCCGCGATCAGCTGAGCGCCTGAACCGTCACCCGTCGCGAGGCGTTGGGGCCGTGGGGAGACCCGCGGCCCCATTCTCTTGGAAAGTACTCGACCCGATGATGCGTCCCGCCCTGACGGCCTGCCTGACCCTGATCCTGACGGCGGCTCCCGCCCTCGCCTCGCCCTGCGGCGACCGGATCGAGGGCGTCTCCAAGCGGGTCCAGTCCGAGCTGACCCAGTCGATCTCCGCCTCGACCAGCGGCCAGGGCAACGCCGCCAAGCGCGGCGGCGAGGGCGTCACCGGCACGGAGGGCCAGCGGGCGAACGAGTCGCCGCAGGCGCCGCCGGAGAAGTCGGCCCAGGCCGGCCAGGGCGCGGACGCCGCCCAGCAGGCGAAGGTCGCCCTGGAGGAGGCGCGCACGGCGGATTCGAAGGGCGATGCGAAGGGCTGCGAGGCCGCCCTGTCCCGCGCCGAGCAGCAGCTGAAGAAGGCGCCTTGAGGGGCTGATCCGCTTTCCGGTTGTCCGCGTCGGTCCCACCGTCTTTGCGAGCGGAGCGAAGCAATCCAGGGTCGCGCCAGGCCTTTTGAGGTCGCGCTGCCCTGGGTCACTGCGCTTCGCTCGTGATGACGGAGAGCGTAAGACCCGGGGGGGGCCTTCGTCATGTCCGAGCCGGCCCGTCACGGTAGGCTCAGGGCCGGCCGCGAGCGCGATTCCATCCGCGTGACGTCCCTACGGGGAGAGCCCCGTCACCGCCCCAGCGCGCTGATCTCGATCACGAATTTCCGCCGCAGCGCCCGCGAGAAGTCGCCGTAGCCGGCGGCTGCCAGCAGGAACGCCCCCGGGCCGCCGATGACGTTCGCGCGGTACCACTGCTCCAGGCTCGTGCGCGCCTGCGGCAGCGGGGTCGGGAGCAGGCCGTAGCCGGGCGCCCGGTAGGCCCCGGCCCCGACCACGTCGTTCTCGCCCGGCACCAGGATCGGCAGGCCGTTGACCGTCGCGCCGGTGTCGAGCAGCGACCGGTGCGCCTCCGCGAGGCTGTCGGCGTCGGTGCAGTTGTCGATCCCGTCGCCGGAAACGTCGACCACCACGCGCTCGGCCGGGACCGAGAGCGCCGGGAGCACGGCGGCGGTCACGGTGCGGAACATCTGGCCGAGGCAGGTGAACTCGCCGGCCTGGCGCGGCGTCGCCCGCACCAGGGCCGCGGCCGCCGCGGCGTCGGCCCGGCCGGCGATCCGCCGCCAGCCGACCGCGAGGGTCGCGCGGTCCGCCCAGGTGACCATCGCGAACAGGATCCCGCCCGGATTGCCGGTGATCGCGCCGAGGACCGACGGATCCTCCAGGGCCTCGGCGATGCCCTCCATCTGCAGCCGGAAGCGCGCGTCGTCGACGGATTGCGACACGTCCACGGAGACGACCAGCGCGGTGGCGACGCTCTCGGGCGCGGCCTGAACGGGCTCGGGTGTAGCGGGCGCGAGCCCGAGGAGCAGGAGGCCGGCGCCCCGCAGCACGCCGCGGCGGATCCGTCGCGAACCCGTCCGCATCATCGGCCTCGGCGCTCCCGGAAGGCGCGGCCCTGCGGCCGTCGCGCATCCGTTAGGCCACGTTTCGGCGTCGCGCGAAACCGGCCTTTCGGGGGGCCTGCCGCGCGGACCCGCCCGTCGGACCGACGCGCCGCGGGGCAGGCCCGGATGCGCGTCGGCAGGGTGTGGTTCGGGCGCTGGGCCCGGCCCCGGTGAGGAAGGTTCGCTCCGGCGGCGGTAGCCCGCTCATCTCGGAGGTTGCCCGTCCTCCGGCCCCGTCCCTGGGCCGGCCGCGGGGTCGTCGAGGGCGGCCTCGGCCGCCCCGGAAACTGCCTCAGGCCGCCGCGGCGGCGAGGGCGTGCGGGTTGCCGTTCAGGCCGGCGCAGAGATCGTCGATCTCGGCGAGGTCCAGCGCCTCGCCGGCCCGGCCGGCGATGGTGTCGATCAGGTGATCCTGACGGGGGTCGAACGGATGACCCTGCATCCGGTAGAACTGGTAATAGCGCAGTGCCGCCAGGACGGTGTCACGCTCGCGGTCGGTTACGGTGAAGTGCTGCATGGGTAGTTGCTTCCCCTTGTGGCTTCAACGAACGCTCGGGTAGGCCGCGACGCCGATCCCGAGCTTGACTGTTGTAACCCGTGGGCAACTGCCCGACCAGTTCTTGACAGCTCGCGCCGATGTGATTCGCGTCATTTAAGATTTTGATCCTGGCCCGGTCCGGCGGATCACGGGCCGAGAAACCCTGTTCGCGCAAAGGGTTGGCGAGCCCGACGGCGAACGCCGCGCGGTCGGCCCCGTCCGCGGCCGGTCCCGAATCCCCGCCGCCGGCCCGTCGCCGCGCTAGAGGCCGAGCTCGTCGAGGTAGCGCGGCAGCGCGACGCTCGCCGGCCCGTAACGCGCGTCGTCGAACGCGTCGGCATTGTCGGACGGCTCCAGGTTGATCTCGCAGGTCGGGATGCCGAGGGCGCGGGCCTGCCGCACGTAGCCGGCCGCCGGGTAGACCGCCCCAGACGTGCCCACGGCCACGAACAGGTCGGCCCCGGAGAGCGCCGCCTCGATCGCGTCAAGGTGCATCGGCATCTCGCCGAACCAGACCACGTCCGGCCGCATCCGGCCCGACGCACCGCAGGCGGGGCAGCTGTCCGCGCGGCTCAGGTCGGCGCGCCGCGGCGTGACCGCGCCGCAGGCGCAGCAGCGCGCCTTGAGCAGCTCGCCGTGCATGTGGGTGACCGCCCGCGAGCCGGCCCGCTCGTGCAGGTCGTCGACGTTCTGGGTGCACAGGAACAGCCGCCCGCCCCGGTCGGCGATCCGCGCCTCGGCCCGCGCCAGAGCGAAGTGCGCGGCGTTCGGCTCGGCCGCGACCACGCCGCGGCGGCGATGGTCGTAGAAGTCGAGCACCGTGTCGGGATCGGCCGCGTAGGCTTCCGGGGTGGCGAGCTTCATCGGGTCGAACCGCGCCCAGAGGCCGCCGCGGTCGCGGAACGTGCCGAGCCCACTCTCGGCCGAGACGCCGGCCCCGGTGAGCACGAAGATCGTCTTGGGATGGTCGCTCACGCGCGGCTCCTGTTCGCCCGGGAATGGCCGGATATGTCCGCTCGTTGGCGGTGCGATTTCTTTCCCGCCGGATCTCCCCGGTGAATGCTGCGGCTCGCTTCACCGAGCGGGAGACACGAAATGTCCGATGTTGCGCTGCTGGTCATCGATGTCCAGGAATCCTTCCGGCACAGGCCCTTCTGGAACGACGTCGATGTCCCGCCCTTCACCGCACGCCTGCAGGCGCTCATCGACGGCGCCACCGCGCGGCGGATCCCGGTCCTGCAGATCTTCCACGTGGCCGAGAGCGGCCCGTTCGCCATCGCCTCCGGCCAAGTCCGCACCCTCGAGCCGGTCGTGATCGCGCCGACGGCCACGTTCCACAAGCGCCGGCACAGCGCCCTGGTCGATAGCGGCCTGTCGGGCTGGCTGACGCAGCACGGCATCCGCCGGCTGATCGTGTCGGGCATCCGGACCGAGCAGTGCTGCGAGACCACGACCCGCCACGCCTCCGACAGCGGCTGGCAGGTCGACTACGTGACCGAGGCCACCCTGACCTTCGCCATGACCCACCCGGACGGCCGCCGCTTCGGCGCGGACGAGATCAAGGCCCGCACCGAGCTGGTGCTGACCGACCGGTTCGCCCGGATCGCCACGGTGGACCAGGCGCTGGCCGGCCCGGACCTGCCGGTCGCCGCGTGAGCGGGGCGGCGCGGCACATCCCGGTCCTCGTGGTCCTGCCGCCGCGCGCGCTGCTGCTCGACCTCGCCGGCCCGCTGGAGGTCCTGCGGATCGCCGGCACCGTCCAGGACCGGGTCGGCTTCGCGGTGGCGTACGCGGCGCCGCGGGCGCTCACCCGCTGCTCGATCGGGCTCGACCTGGGCGGGGCCGGAGGGCTGCCGGCGACGGTGGCCGACGGAACGGTCGTGCTCCTGCCGGGCTCCGCGACGCGGGTGCTCGGCGACGCGCCCGACGCGGCGGTCGACGCCGACGCGGAGGCCGAGATCGTCGCGTGGCTGCGCGGCGTCGTCCGGCCGGGCCACATCGTGGCGACCGTCTGCGAGGGCGCGCTGCTCGCGGCGCGGGCCGGCCTCCTCGACGGCTACGCCTGCACCACCCACCATGCCAGCTGCGACCGGCTGAGGGCGGCGGCCCCCGGGGCCCGGGTCCTGGACAACCGCCTGTTCGTGCAGGACCGCGACCGGTTCAGCAGCGCCGGCGTCACGGCCGGCATCGACCTGATGCTGCACCTCGTGGCCGAGTGGGCGGGCCCGGCGACGGCGGTCGCCGTCGCGCGGACGCTCGTCGTGTACATGCGGCGCGGGCCCGAAGATCCCCAGCTCTCGCCCTGGCTCGAGGGGCGCAGCCACCTGCACCCGGCGGTGCACCGGGCCCAGGACGCGATCGCCGCCGACCCGGCCCGGGACTGGTCCCCGGCGCTGCTCGGCCGGGTCGCGGGCGCGAGCCCGCGCAACCTCGCGCGGCTGTTCCGGCTCCACGCGGGCATGACCGTGACGGACGCGGTCAACCGGTCCCGCGTCGCGCTGGCCCGGGACCTGATCACGCAGAGCGACCTCGGCCTGGAGCGGGTCGCCGAGCGCGCCGGCTTCGGCTCTGCCCGGCACATGCGCCGCGTGTGGCGGCAGTTCCACCCGGCGGCGCCGTCGCGCCTGCGCGCCGGACCCGCGGACGGGGCGTCCGCGCCGGACCGCCCGCGGCCTCCGGCGAGACAACCGTCCTTGCGAGCAGAGCGAAGCAATCCAGGGTAGCGCTCCGCTTACCGGCGTCGCGCGACCCTGGGTCACTTCGCTGCGCTCGTGATGACGGGGGGAGCGACGACAGCCGAAGATCTCGGCCGGAACCGTGGTTCCGCGCATGGCGCGGCCCGCTGGACCCGCCCGGCCGCCTGTGACCTCCTGCGGTTCCGACCGCGCCCGCCCGAATCGGCGCGGACCGTGCATCGGCCCGGCGCGCCCGACGGCGCGGAGGAGTGAGCGGCATGCCCGAATTCGACCTTGCCATCCGGGGCGGCACGGTGGTCACGGCGAGCGACACGGTCCGGGCCGATATCGGCGTGCGCGGCGGCCGCATCGTCGCGGTCGCCGAGGGCATCGCCGACGCCGCCCGGGTGATCGACGCCTCCGGCCTGCTGGTCCTGCCCGGCGGCATCGACAGCCACGTCCACATCGCCCAGGATTCCGGCCCCGGCATCGTCATGGCCGACGACTTCGCCAGCGCCACCCGGGCGGCGGCGGCCGGCGGCACCACCTGCGTGATGCCCTTCGCGCTCCAGCCCCGGGGCGCCTCGCTGCGCGGCGCCGTCGACGCCTACCGGGCCAGGGCCGAGGGCCAGTGCCACGTCGACGTGGCGATCCACATGATCATCTCGGACCCGACCGAGGCGGTGCTCGGCCAGGAGCTGCCGGCTCTGGTGGCCGACGGCTACACCTCGTTCAAGGTCTTCATGACCTACGACGACCTCGTCCTGAACGATCGCCAGCTCCTCGACGTGTTCCACGTCGCGCGCCGGCAGGGCGCCCGTGTCATGGTCCACGCCGAGGGCTACGACGCGATCCGCTACCTCAGCGAGCGGCTGGAGCGGGCGGGCGAGACCGGACCCTACGGCCACGCCCTGTCGCGCCCCGAGATCGTCGAGCGGGAGGCGGCCCACCGGGCGATCAGCCACGCGGAGCTGATCGACCTGCCGATCGTGATCGTGCACGTCTCAGGCCGCGAGGCCACCGAGCAGATCGCCTGGGCGCAGGCGCGGGGCCTGAAGATCCGGGCCGAGACCTGCCCGCAATACCTGACGCTGACCGCCGAGGACATGAAGGGGCTCGGTCAGGAGGATCTCATGGCGGGGGCGAAGTACGTCTGCTCGCCGCCGACGCGGGACGTCGAGAGCCAGGAGGCGGTCTGGTCGGGGATCCGCCGCGGGATCTTCGACGTGGTCTCGTCCGACCATTGCCCGTTCCGCTACGACGACCCGCAGGGCAAGCTGAACCCGCGGGGTAAGACCTCCTTCCGCTGGATCCCGAACGGCATCCCCGGCATCGAGACGCGGCTGCCGGTGTTCTTCTCGGAGGGCGTCTCGAAGGGGCGGATCAGCCTCAACCAGTTCGCCGCGCTCACCGCCACGAACCACGCCAAGCTGTACGGGCTCTACCCGCGCAAGGGCTCGATCGCCCCGGGCTTCGACGCCGACCTGACCCTGTGGGACCCGAACCGGCGCGAGACCATCCGCCAGGCGAACCTGCACCACGGCTCCGACTACACGCCGTGGGAAGGCTTCGACGTCACCGGCTGGCCGGTCATGACCATCGCGGGCGGGCAGGTCATCGCCGAGGACGGCCGGGTCCTGTCCGAGCCGGGGCGCGGGCGGGTGCTCGACCGGGCCGTCGATCCGGCCGAGCGGCGGGGCGCCTGAGGCCGACGCTGGCCCGCCGCTTGCCTGCAACCTCCGGGGGGAGCACCGCATGGATGTCGAGCTGATAGGCCTGACCAAGCGCTACGGCGCGGCCATTGCGGTGGACGGCATCGACCTGAAGGTGCCGTCCGGCGCCTATTGCTGCCTGCTCGGCCCCTCCGGCTGCGGCAAGACCACGACGCTGCGGATGATCGGCGGCCACGAGCGCGCCAGCGCCGGCGACGTGGTGATCGGCCCGAAGGCGGTCGGCGACGCGGCCCCGGCCGCGCGCGGCACCGCCATGATGTTCCAGAGCTACGCGCTGTTCCCGCATCTCGACGCGCGCGACAACGTCGCCTTCAGCCTCAAGATGCGCGGCGTCGGCAGGGCGGAGCGCCGCGCCAAGGCGATGGCGATGCTCGACCTCGTGCAGATGGGCCACCTCGCCGGGCGCCTGCCGGCCCAGCTCTCGGGCGGCCAGCAGCAGCGCGTGGCCCTCGCCCGGGCCCTCGTCACCGGCCCGAAGGTGCTGCTGCTCGACGAGCCGCTCTCGGCCCTCGACCCGTTCCTGCGGGTGCGGATGCGGGTGGAGCTGAAGCGGATCCAGACCGAGCTGGGGCTCACCTTCATCCACGTCACGCACAGCCAGGAGGAGGCGATGGCGCTCTCCGACCTCGTGGTGGTGATGAATGCCGGCCGGATCGAGCAGGCCGCCGACCCGCGCACCGTGTTCGAGCGCCCGGCCACCGCCTTCGTGGCCCGGTTCATCGGCGGCCACAACGTGATCCGGCTGCCCGACGGGCTCGTGGCCGTGCGGGCCGACCGGATGCGGCTCGGCGCCGAGGCCGGCCCCGGCGCGCTGCCGGCCCGGGTGGTGGCGGTCGAGTACCAGGGCACCAGCGTCCATGTCGGCCTCGACGCCGACGGGCTGGAGCGGACGCCGGAGAGCCCCGCCGCCCTCACGGCGATCCTCAGCGACGCGGATTTCGCGAGCCGCCCGCTCCGCCTCGGCGACACGATTCCGGTCGGCTGGGACGCGGCCGCCGCCCACCACCTCGACGCGTAACAGGACGGAGACGACGATGGACCTTTCCCCGAGCCGCCGCACGCTCCTGAAGGGCGCCGCCGCGCTCGCCGCGACGCCGGTGACCGGCTTCCCGGCGGTGCACGCCGCCGAGCCCGTGACCCTGCGCTACCTCGGCACCGCGGTGAACCAGTCCGCCGACATCGCCCGGAAGGTGAAGGAGGATCTCGGCCTCACCATCGAGTACATCCCCGTGGTCACCGACGAGGTGACCAAGCGCGCGGTCACCCAGCCGAACTCCTTCGACCTGATCGACACCGAGTATTTCAGCCTCAAGAAGATCCTGCCCGCCGGCAACCTGCAGGGCATGGACGCCAAGCGGATCAAGCTCGCCGACAAGATCTCTTCCGTTTTCACGAAGGGGGAAGTGGCGGGCAAGAAGATCGGCGAGCAGGGCACGGCGCCCAGGAAGGTCTTCTACCTGGAGGGCATCGACTCCAAAAAATTTGCCGGCGAACAGACTCAGTGGATCTCGCTGATCCCCACCGTCTACAACGCCGACACGCTGGGCATCCGGCCGGACCTGATCAAGGTGCCCGTCACGAGCTGGAAGGAACTCCTGAACCCGGCCTTCAAGGGCAAGGCCTCGATCCTCAACATCCCGTCGATCGGCATCATGGACGCCGCCATGGTGGTGGAGGCGACCGGCGACTACACCTACGGCGACAAGGGCAACATGACGAAGCCCGAGATCGACCGCACCATCAAGGTGCTGATCGAGGCCAAGCGCGCCGGCCAGTTCCGCGCCTTCTGGCAGGACTTCAACGAGTCCGTGAACCTGATGGCCTCGGGCGAGACGGTGATCCAGTCGATGTGGTCGCCCGCCGTCACCAAGGTGCGGGCGCAGGGCGTGCCCTGCACCTACCAGCCGCTGAAGGAGGGCTACCGGGCCTGGGCCTCGGGCTTCGGCATCCCCAAGACCCTGAGCGGCAGGAAGCTCGACGCGGCCTACGACTTCATCAACTGGTTCCTGTCCGGCTGGGCCGGGGCGTACCTCAACCGGCAGGGCTACTACTCGGCCGTGCTGGAGACCGCCCAAGCGAACATGCAGCCCTACGAGTGGGCCTTCTGGATGGAGGGCAAGCCCGCCGAGAAGGATATCCTCGGCCCCGACGGCACCCTGATCGAGAAGGCCGGCGCCACCCGCGACGGCGGCTCCTTCGACGCGCGGATGGGCGCCGTCGCCTGCTGGAACGCCGTGATGGACGAGAACACCTACATGGTGCGCAAGTGGAACGAGTTCATCGCGGCGTGAGGGCGGTGGGCGCCCGCTGCAAGCGACCGAAGAGTCCCATCCTGCGCGGCCACGCGGCGGCTGAATGGAACGCGGGTCCCCTCTCCCGTGCGGGAGAGGGACAGGGTGAGGGATGCGACCTCTCCGGAAAGACCGGGTCCCTCACCCCAACCCTCTCCCGCACGGGAGAGGGCGCGCGTCGCGCCTCGCAGGAGCCGATGTGTGAACGTCGGAGCCCGCAGAGGGAGTGTGGAGCGCCGGCACGCGTGGGGCGAACTCGATGACCGATCTCGCCCTGCCCGCCGCCGCGACCGCCGAGCGGACCGGGGCGCCCGCCGTCGCGGCGCGCCCGCGCGGCCGCGCCCTCGCCTACCTCCAGGCCGCGCCGCTGGCCCTCGTCTTCCTGGTCTTCCTGGTGGTGCCGCTGGTGCTCACCGGGATCGTCTCGCTCTGGGAATACAACGAGTACGAGATCATCCCGGCGCTCACCCTGCAGAACTACGCCGACGTGTTCGACGGCTGCCTGTCGGCCGACCTCTGCACGACCGTGCGCACCTACCTGTCGACGGTGAAGTTCGTCGTGCTGACGCTGGCGATCACCCTGCCGCTCGGCTTCGCGATCGCCTACTTCCTGGCCTTCCACGTCCGCTCGGGGACGGTGCGGATGGGCCTGTTCCTGCTCTGCACGATCCCGTTCTGGACCTCGAACGTGATCCGCATGATCTCGTGGATCCCGCTGCTCGGCCGCAACGGCCTCGTCAACGACACGCTGCGCACCCTCGGGCTGATCCGCGAGCCGATCGAGGGCCTGCTCTACTCCGACTTCGCGGTGGTCCTGGCCTTCGTGCACCTCGACACAGTGTTCATGATCGTGCCGATCTTCAACAGCCTCGCGCGCATCGACCGGCGGCTGATCGAGGCGGCGCGCGATGGCGGCGCGTCCGGCGCGCAGATCCTCTGGAACGTGATCCTGCCGCTCGCCAAGCCCGGCATCGCCATCGGGACGATCTTCGTGACGACCCTGGTGATGGGCGACTTCGTCACCGTCGGCGTCATGGGCGGCCAGCAGATCGCCAGCGTCGGCAAGGTAATCCAGGTGCAGATGTCCTACCTGCAATTCCCGGCCGCCGCCGCCAACGCCGTGGTGCTGCTCGCCGCCGTGCTGCTGATGATCCTCGGGCTCACCCGGATGATCGACCTCCGGCGGGAGCTGTAGCGATGGACCAGCCCCGCGGCCGCGCCTTCTACCTGCTGGCGGCGGTCTTCGCCCTCTACGTCCTGTTCCTCTACGGGCCGACGCTGACCATCCTGGCGCTGAGCTTCCAGGGGCCCTCCGGCGGCCTGACCTTCCCGATGAACGGCGTCTCGACCCACTGGTTCGCCAAGTTGTGGGAAGGCGTCGGCGTGATCGACATCTGGGCGGCGCTGCGGCGCTCGCTGGGCCTCGGCCTCGTGGTCATGGCGCTCACCGTGGGGATCGCGTTCTACGCGGGCCTCGCGTTCCGGAAGGGCTTTCGCGGCGCCGGCCTCGTCTTCGCCCTGGCGGTGTCGAGCCTGATCGTGCCCTCGATCGTGGTCTCGCTGGGCATCGGCCTAGAATTCCGGCTCCTCGACGACGCCGTCAAGGCGATGGCCGCCGCCACCGGCTGGGGGTTCCTGCAGGACCACGGCACGCTGATGGGCCTCTACAGCTCGGCGCTGGGCGCGCACCTCACCTGGACCCTGCCCTTCGGCCTGCTGATCATGTTCGCGGTGTTCAACCGGTTCGACCCGGCCTACGAGGAGGCCGCCCGCGACCTGGGCGCCAGCGGCCCGCAGACGCTCCGGCACGTGGTGGTGCCGATCCTCGCGCCCGCGCTCGTCGGCGTCGCGCTGTTCGGCTTCACCCTGTCGTTCGACGAGCTCGCCCGCACCAGCCAGGCGATCGGCGGCCGCAACACCCTGCCGCTGGAGCTGCAGGGCCTGACCACCACGGTGACGACGCCGGAGATCTACGCCCTCGGCACGGTCACCACGGCCGTCTCGGCGCTGGTGATCGGGACCGCGCTCGGCCTGACCCTGTGGCTGCAGAAGCGCCGTGCGCGGCGGGCGCTAGCGGGGTTGCCGTAGACCGCTTCCCCTCTCATCCTGCACGCGTGCGAGTCTACGGGGTTCGCGTGTGTGGCCTGCCGGTTCCGTTGCAGTCACGATTCTCGATTACGGACGCGGAAATACGGTCCTGATCGAGATCGAGACGCCCGTCGGGCGGCTGCAGGCAGTCGGCGAACTGGAGCAGATCGGCCAAACATTGTATTTTCGTCGCGCCCACATCCAGGGGCTGCACAGGGGTGCTCTCGGGCGGATTGGGCTCAACGCGATCGGTGCGGCGATCCTGAGAGAGGCTGAAGTCGATGCGATCGTCATTGAAGGAGGCGCTCGAACGACGGGAGCAGGGCCGAAGCGAGGACGCCGACCGCCGCCCTTCCGGTATCCCCGTTGAACTCGTGCTTCAGGCCTCGAGCCCGATCGAGCAACCCGTCAGCCTCGTGCGGGCGCTGATCAGCTTCGGCCTGGACTTGCGGGACGCGCACGACACCGTCGACCGCCTCGCGAGCGGCGAGCAAATCTCTGTCACCCTGCACCTGATGCCGGAGAGCGGCTCGCCCTTCGCACTGCGCCATTTCGGTGTGGCCGCGTCCGCGCCTCAGGCGGACGGTGCGTCGACGATTCCCAGGGATGTGCTGGGCGCGATCGATGCGTGGCGCCTGTCGAGGCCGGAGCGCCCGAGTCGAGAGGAGGCGATCGGCATCATCCTTCGCCGCGGCCTCGCGGCCGCGTAGGGGCCCCACTCCGACATTGCCAATCCACCCCCGCCCGTGTATGCGCACGGCGCGCCCCCGAGACACCCTTGGAGGCAGGGGCGCGCCGGGAAGGTTGTGGCCGTCCGCCAGGGGCGGCCTTTTCGTTTTCCGGCTCCAGCAATCGTAAAGGATCACGCCATGAGCGCTGTGAAGACGCTTGAGGCCGTGGCACGCGACCGGGTCGGCAAGGGGGCCGCCCGGGCCGTTCGTCGCCAGGGCCAGATTCCCGCCGTCATCTACGGGGGTGGCCAGCCGCCGCAATCGATCGCGGTCGACCTCATCCGCACCCGCACCCTGATCTACGCCGGCGGCTTCAAGACCACGCTGTTCGAGATCAACGCCGGCGGCAAGAAGGTCCGCGCGATCCCGCGCGACTTCCAGCTCGACCCGGTGACCGGCGTGCCGCTGCACGTCGACTTCCTGCGCGTCGTCTCGGGCCAGACCGTCACGGTCGAGGTGCCGGTGCACTTCGTCAACGAGGACGCTGCCCCCGGCATCAAGAAGCTCGGCGGCACCCTCAACATCGTGGCCCACACGCTGAGCCTCGACGTCGCCCCCGACCAGATCCCGGACGCGATCGAGGTCGACCTGACCGGCCGCGCGATCGGCGACGTCATCCACGTCTCCGACATCAAGATCCCGGCCGGCACCTACACCGGCGAGGCGACCGACCCGGTGGCCAACATCGTGCCGCCGACCGTGCTGGGCGCCGAGGTGGAGGCCGAGGAGGCCGCCATCGCCGAGGCGCAGTCGGCCGAGGCCGCCGAGGAGAAGGCCGAAGCCGACGCCGAGGCCGCCGAGGACGAGAAGAAGGACGGCGAGGAGGCCTGAGCCTCGTCGCCACCCGTCACGCGACGCGAGAGCCCCGGCCCTGCCGGGGCTCTCTGCGTTTCGGCCGGGCTCAGGGATAGAGCCGCGCCCGGCTCCAGCCCGCGCCGGTCCGGGTGAAGCGCACCCGGTCGTGCAGGCGGAAATCGCCGTTCTGCCAGAACTCGACGCTCACCGGCGCGATCCGGAATCCGGTCCAGTGCTCCGGCCGGGGGATCGGCCCGTTGCCGTAGCGCTCGGACAGCTCCGCCACCGCGGTCATCAGCGTGGCGCGGTCGGCGAGCGGGCGGGATTGCTGGCTGGCGATCGCCCCGAGCCGGCTCTCCCGGCGGCGGCTCTGGAAATACGCGTCGGCCTCCGCGGCCGTGACCCGCGTGATCGGCCCGCGGGCCCGCACCTGCCGGCGCAGGCTCTTCCAGTGCAGCACCAGGGCCGCCTGGGGGTTCTGCGCCAGCTCCTCCCCCTTGGTGGATTGCGTGTTGGTGTAGAAGACGAAGCCGCTGGCGTCGAAGTCCTTCAGCAGGACCATCCGCACGTCCGGCAGCCCGTCCGATCCGGCGGTGGCGAGCGCCATGGCGTTCGCGTCCTCGGGCTCGGAGGCCTCCGCCTCCTTCATCCAGGCCGCGAACAGCCCGACGGGGTCCTCGCTCAGCGTGAAGTCCCCGCCCTTCGGGTCATCGGTCCTTAACTGATCCACGCCAAGACTCCTGCCAGCCGCGTCCAGGGCCTGAGGGGGCACCGACATCGGCATGTTCGGTCGAGCGAATAGCCCGTCGTGAGTCAGGTGTAATGCGGGGATGCGCGTGTAAAGGGCCAAGCCGGCGGTCGCGCATCTGCGCGTCCGTGTCGGTGGTGTCGATGGCGGTGGCGATGGCCCTGTGCGGCTGCAGCCAGCCCCTGCTGGTCTTCCGGGGCGATCCGCCGGCGGCGGCGCCGCGCGTCGTCGAGGAGCCGACCGTCACCGGCAGCATCGAGAAGCGGCCCGTGAGCTTCGGGGACGACCTCGCCGAGGAGGATTGGCGCCGGGCGCGGGCCGCCCTCGGCGTCGCCCTGGATCCGCAGGGCAACGGGCGCCCGGTGAAGTGGGACAACCCGGAGACCGGGCTTCACGGGTCGGTCAACCCGACCGGGCTCCCGTACGTCTCGGACGAGCTGATCTGCCGCAACTTCCTGGCATCGGTGATCGCGCCGACCCGCAGCCGCTTCGTCCGCGGCACCGGCTGCAAGCTCTCGGGCGGACCATGGACGCTCAAGCGCGTCCGGGCCGCGAGCGGCCTCGGACGCTCCTGACCGCGCTCCTGGCCGCGACGAGGCCGTCGCGCGACGGCCTCCGCGGATCGCCTCAGTAAGGGTAGCCGTAGTACGGCCGCACGCGCAGGCGCGGCTGCGCGGCCGGCGGCGCCGCGTAGCGGGCCGCGGCCTCCGGATCGTAAGTCCGGATGTAGGGGTCGAGGGCCGGGTCGCGATAATTGCCGTTGTTGACCCCGGCCGAGCGGTCATTGCCGCTCAGCGCCGCGTAGGGCGAGAGGCCGCTCCCGCTGTCGCCGCCACCACCGCCGCCACCGCCCCAGGCGAAGGCCGTTCCCGGAACGGCGGCGAGGAGCATCGCCGCGAGGGGCATCGTCAGCGTCTTGCGCGTCATGTCCTGTCTCCGCACCACGTCCTTGACTGGCGAACGGTCCAGCTGGAGGTGGGGTTCCCCTCGGCGAGCCGCCACCGCCTCGCGACATTGTATCACGACCCGCCAACACGCGTTTATTTGAAGGACGGCGTTTCGATTTTTTCGATTCATCGTCCAGAAATCGTCCCGCACGTTAAGATTGAACCGGTAGACATCCACTCGGCCGTGCTTGATCGTGGCGCGGCGTAACAGCATTCGAGCCTGGCTCGACCGTATCGAGGGTCGAGACCGGGCGCATCTTGGGTCTGGCCACCGTGAGCGTCGATACGAAACCCGGCACGCGGGGCGCGGGGCCGACCGGCTGATGGAGCGGGTGATCGGAGGCACGGACCGGCCGTCGGCGACCGGTGGCCGGGCGCCCGCCCGGACGGAGCCGTCGCCCTCCGGGACGCGCTCCCGCACCCGGACCATCGTCGTGAGGCTCGACCGCCGGTCCCTGCGCGGCTGGCACATCCGACTCCTCGACCAGCTCGGGCAGCGGCCCGACCATCGGATCCGCGTCGCCTGGGTCGAGCACGCGGAGGGCCTGCCGCCGAACGCG
Source organism: Methylobacterium sp. A52T (assembly GCF_053346095.1). NCBI lineage: Bacteria > Pseudomonadati > Pseudomonadota > Alphaproteobacteria > Hyphomicrobiales > Methylobacteriaceae > Methylobacterium > Methylobacterium sp. A52T. Next base: position 25,102 of record NZ_JBKFBI010000020.1, read on the forward strand.
GAGCTCCTGTTCCGCCTGGAGGCCGCCATCCACGGCCTGCCGCGGCCGGGTCTGGCGACCGCGGCGGAGCCGGTGGCCCTCGCCCCCTACGAGGCGGCCCCCGACGGCGCGGAGCCCGGCGGGAGCGCCGCCGACCTCGTCCTCGACCTCTCGGACAGCCCCGCGGATCCGGGCCCGGCGCCGGCCTGGCGGCTCGATTACGATGGAATGCCGGGCGAGGCTGGTCTCCTCGCCGCCCTGTTCGCCCACGGGGCGCCGGTGGCGGCCCTGCGCGGGCCGGACGGCGCGCCGGTGGCGGTCGGCCGCCTCGGCACGGAATCGCACACGGTGATGCTCACGGCCTTCGAGGGCTATCTCGCACGGACCATCACGCTGATCCTGGCAGCCCTCGACGGCGCCGCCTCGACGGCGCTCCCCGACGGCGCCGGGGAACCCCTGCGGCCCGCGGCCGCCTACGACCTCGGCGGCCTGGGCGCCCGCCGCCGGGCCGCCGGGGGGCTCGCCCGCCAGATCGCCCGCCGGCTCTACGCCCTCTGCTTCCACGGACCGCACTGGCGGGTGGGCTGGCGGCGGATCGTCGGCCCCGACCTGATCGACCTGCGCCGGCATCCCGAGGGCGGCTGGCAGGTCCTTCCCGACGACGGGCGCCGCTTCTACGCCGACCCCTTCGCGATCGCCCGGGACGGCGCCGTGACCCTATTCGTGGAGGAATTCGACTACCGCCGCGGCAAGGGCGTGATCGCCGCGGTGGATTTCGGGGAGAACGGGCCCCGCGGCCGCCCGGAGCCGGTGCTCGAGCTCGAGACCCACCTCTCCTACCCGTTCGTGTTCGAGGCGGACGGGCAGGTCTGGATGATCCCGGAATCCCACGCCTCCGGGACGATCGACCTCTATCGGGCCACCGACTTCCCGCGCGGCTGGGTCCACGAGGCGGTGCTCCTCGACGGGGTCGTGGCCGGGGACGCGACCCTGCTGCAGCACGGTGGCCGCTGGTGGATGTTCGCCACGGTCCGGGCCGGCGGCGGCAGCTACTCCGACACGCTCCATCTCTGGCACGCGCCGCATTTCCGCGGGCCCTGGACGCCGCACCGGCACAACCCGGTGCTGATCGATATCGGCTCTGCCCGGGCCGCGGGCCCGATCGTGGCGCGCGACGGCGGCCTGATCCGGCCCGTCCAGGATTGCCGCCAGGGCTACGGCGCGGCGCTCGGCCTCGCCCGGATCCTGCGCCTCGACGAGGAGGCCTACGCGCAGCGGGTCGAGACGCGCCTGTGCCCAGGCGCGGCCTGGCCGGGCACGCGCCTGCACATGCTGAGCGCCGCCGGCGGCTTCGAGTTCATCGACGGATCGCACCGGGCGCGCCCCCGCCTCCTGGGCTGAGCGCCTCCGGGCTGAGCGCGCCGCTCGGGTTGGGCGCGGCTCCTGGTCCGAGCCCGGGCCGAACCGCCCCGCGCGGGCCCGTCGGTGCCGAACGGCACCCGCTTACGGCTCGCATCCCGGCCCCGTGCGCGCTAAGCGGGGGCTCCACCCGCGCCGATCCAGCAGAACCGCCGGGACGATCACCATGGCGAGCCCCGTCGAACATGCGAGCTTCCTGCCGCCGGTCCTGACCTTCCTCACGGCGGCCGTGATCGGCGTGCCGATCTTCCGGCTGATCGGGCAGAGCGCCGTGCTCGGCTACCTCGTGGCCGGCGTGCTGATCGGGCCCTCCGGCCTGTCGCTGATCGCCGAGCCCGACACGGCCGCGAGCGTCGCCGAGATCGGCGTGGTGCTCCTGCTCTTCATCGTCGGGCTGGAGCTGCACCTGTCGCAGCTCGTCTCGATGCGCCGCGACATCTTCGGCCTCGGCGCCGCGCAGCTCGTCGTCTGCGCGCTGGTGCTCGGCGGCGCCGGCCTCGTGGCGGGCCTCAGCTTCGGCGCCGCCGCGGTGATCGGCCTCGCGCTCGCCCTCTCGGCCACCGCGGTGGCCCTGCAGCTCCTGGAGGAGCGGGGCGATCTCGGCAGCGCCTACGGCGCGCGCGCCTTCGCGGTCCTGCTGTTCCAGGACTTGTCGGTGGTCGGCATCCTGGCGCTGATGCCGCTGCTGGCCTCGGCCGGCGAGGCGACCGACGTCTCCTGGCTCGGGGAGGCCGCGGTCTCCACCGGCAAGGCGCTCGCGGCGATCCTCGCGGTGGTGCTGGTCGGCCGCTACGGCCTGAACCCGTTCTTCCGGCTGCTCGCGGCGAGCGGCGCCCGGGAGGTGATGACCGCCGCGGCGCTCCTGGTGGTGCTCGGCACCGCGCTGCTCATGGAGCAGGTCGGCCTGTCGATGGCGATGGGCGCGTTCCTCGCCGGCATCCTGCTCGCCGAGTCGAACTTCCGCCACCAGCTGGAGGCCGACATCGAGCCGTTCCGCGGCATGCTGCTCGGCCTGTTCTTCATGAGCGTCGGCATGTCGATCGACGGCACCCTCGTGCGCGAGGTCTGGCCGGCCCTGTTCGGCGCGACCCTGGCGGCGATCCTGGTCAAGGTCGCCATCGTGGCCGGCCTGTTCCGGCTGTTCGGCTCGGACACCCTCGGGGCCCTGCGGGGGGCCGCGGTCCTGGCGCCCGCGGGCGAGTTCGCCTTCGTGCTGCTGCCGCAGGCCCAGGATCTCGGCCTCACCGGCGTCACGGCGACGCGCTTCGCGGTGGCGCTCGCCGCGCTGACCATGCTGATCGGCCCCATCGCCGCCAAGGGTCTCGACAAGCTGATCGAGCGGCGCAACGCGCGCAGCACCTTCGCGCTGGAGGAGCCCTCCACCGAGCTGTCCGAGAGCGGCGACGCGCGGGTGCTGGTGATCGGCTTCGGCCGGTTCGGGCAGGTGCTGACGCACGTGCTGATGGCCGAGGGCATCCCGGTCACGGTGATCGACAAGGACGTGGAGCAGCTGCGCGCCGCCTCGCGCTTCGGCTTCCGCATCTACTACGGCGACGGCACGCGCCTCGACGTGCTCCGCGCCGCTGGGATCGGGCGGGTCGAGCTGGTCTGCATCTGCGTCGACGACCGGGAGGGCGCCCTCAAGATCGTCGACATCGTCCACGAGGAATTCTCGAGCGTGCGGACCTTCGTGCGGGCCTACGACCGCCTGCACGCGGTGGAACTGATGAACCGGGACGTCGACTACCAGATCCGCGAGACCGCGGAATCCGCCCTCGCCTTCGGGCGGGCGGCCCTGGAGGGGCTCGGCCTGTCGCCGGAGGCCGCCACGGCCCGGACCGACGACGTGCGCAAGCGCGACATCGCGCGGCTGGTTCTGCAGCAGGCGGGCGCCCTGCCGGACGGGTCCAGCTGGATGCGCGGCGCCGCGGCGGGCCTGAAGCCCGAGCCGCTGACCGCCCCGGTCCGGCCGGCCCGGGCGCTCAGCACCGAGACCCGCGACCTCGTGGGCAGCGACCGGCGCGAGGCCGCCGAGCGGCTCCTGGAGAAGCCCGCCCTGGCCCCGCAGGAGACGGATGCCGCCGAGGATCCCGATCCGGAGGCCGAGCTCGAGGCGGAAGGCAGCGCCCGGGATGCGTGACGGACGGGATGTCTGACATGTCCGACGGGCCGCCCCCGGCGGAGGCGGGCCGCTTCGTCACCGGCTCGATCCTCCGCCACGTCGTGGTGATGGCGGCCACCGGCTCGGTGGGGCTGATGGCGATCTTCGTCGTCGATCTCCTGTCGCTGCTCTACGTCTCGACGCTGGGCGACCCGAACCTCACGGCGGCGGTCGGCTTCGCGGGCATCGTCCAGTTCTTCGCCACGGCGGTGAATATCGGCCTGATGATCGCGGCCGGAGCCCTGGTCGGGAAGGCCGTCGGCGCGCGCGACCGGGCGGCGGCGCGGCGCCTCGCGACCTCGGCGCTGGTCCTCGGCAGCCTCGTGGCCGCCCTCATCGCGGGGCTGATCGCGCTGCTGGCCGGCCCGCTCCTCGCCCTGATCGGCGCGCAGGGCGAGGCGCTGCGGGTGGCCGTCCTGTTCCTCTACATCACCCTGCCGTCGAACCTGCTGCTCGCCGCCGGCATGCTGTTCACCGGGCTGCTGCGCGCGGTCGGCGAGGCGCGGCAGGCGATGTCGGTCACCCTGGCCGGCGCCGTGGTCACCGCGCTCCTCGATCCGCTGCTGATCTTCGGGGCCGGCCTCGGCGTCACGGGCGCGGCGATCACGGTCTGCGCGGCGCGCGCGACCTTCGTGGCGGTGGGCGTCCGCGGCGTCGCCCGGCACGGTCTCCTCGGCCGGCCGCGCCCGCCCGACCTGCCGGCCGACGCGGCCGCCCTGGCCGGCGTCGCGGGCCCGGCCGTGCTCACGAACCTCGCCCCCTCGGTGGCGAGCGCCTTCCTGGCGCGCCTGTTCGCCGGCTACGGAGCGGACGCGGTCGCGGCCGCGTCGGTGATCGACCGGCTGACGCCGGTGGCCTTCGGCGGCCTGTTCGCGCTGTCGGGGGCGATCGGCCCGATCCTGGCGCAGAACTGGGGCGCGGGCCTGTTCGACCGGATGCGCGGGGTGCTCGGCGCGGCGATCCGGGTGACGCTTGCCTACTGCGCCGCGGTCTGGCTCCTCCTGGCCCTGGCCCGGGGCTGGCTCGCCGGCCTGTTCGGCCTGCAGGGGGTCGCGGCCGAGCTGTTCGGCTTCTTCTGTCTCGTCGGCGGCGCGATCTGGTTCTTCAACGGGCTCCTGTTCCTCGGCAACGCCGCCTTCAACAATCTCGGCTTCCCGCTGCGCTCGACGCTGCTGAACTGGGGCCGGGCGACGCTCGGGACGATCCCGCCGGCGATGCTCGGCGCGACGCTCTACGGCCCCCGCGGCGTGGTGGCCGGGATGGGGGTCGGCTCCCTGGTCTTCGGCGCGCTCGGCATCCTGCTCGCCCGCCGCACGGTCGACCGGCTGGAGGGGGTCGGCCCGCGCCGGCCGGACCTGGACATCGCCGCCGAGGCGCCCCACCGGGCGGCGCCGTTGCCGCCGGGGCACGCCCATCCCGAGCCGCTGAGCTGAGACGGCGGCGCGGAGGCACAAGTTCCGCGGGTGGGAACTGGTATTTCCCCGCGCAAAGGGTCACGATGCCCTGTCCCGGGCGGTCCCGGCCGGGACAGGATCGAGGCGTCATGTTCAACCCGCTCGAGATGTTCCAGGCCCAGGGCGAGGCCGGGCTCCAGGCCATGGGCCAGCCGTTCGGCCTGACGACCGAGCAGACGGCCCGCGCCTTCGAGGCGCTGATGCCGGCCCTGACGCTCGGCCTCCAGCGCAGCGTCGGCCTGGACCCGACCGGCTTCGCGCGGATGTTCGGTCTAGAGGCCGCCAAGCCGGCGCCGGCGCAGGGGTTCGAGGCCCTGGGCCAGATGTTCGGCTCGGCGCAGCTGATGCAGGCGGTGCTGCGGCAGGCCTCGGCGACGAGCGGCGTCGGCGCGCAGGTTCTGCGCCAGATGCTGCCGATGATGGCGGGCGCCGTGGTGGCGAGCATCGTCCACGTCATGCTGAACCAGCCGCAGGCCGAGCCGGCGCGGCCGAGCGCGCCGCCCCCGCCCGTGCCGTTCCCGTTCGGCCCGGCCTGGGCCGAGATGGCCAGGGCGATGATGCCCGCCGTCGAGCCGCCGGCCCCGCCGCCGAAGCCCGCCGCCAGGCCCAACGTCAGGCCCGCCGCCGATCCGCAGGCGAGCGCGGGCGAGGCCGGCTCCGACATGTTCCAGCAGATGCTGCGCACCGGGGCCGAGGTTCAGGGCAACAACATCCGGGCGATGCAGGAGCTGTTCGAGACCTTCTGGCCCACCTCCGGCGCGCCGTCCGCGAGCGCCGCGCCTCCGGCGCCGTCGGGCAGCCCGGCTCGGCCGGATCCGGCGCCGGCCGACCCCGCGGCCGGCAAGGGCCGGCGCGGCCGCCAGCCGGGCGGGACCGGTTGAGGCAGGGGCGGGGTCCGGTCGGGCGTTGACCCGGCGGACCGGAGCGGCACCCTGCCGGCGAGGAGACCCGTCGATGAGCGATTACCTGACCTCTTGGGACGACCGCGCCGAGAGCCTCGGCGGGAACGGTGTCGCCAAGCGCACGATCCCGGGCTCCGGCGCCAGCCTCGTGCGCGTGGTCGTCCCGGCCGGCGTCTCGGCGCCGGCGCACAGCCACGATCACGAGCAGTTCGTGCAGGTGCTCTCGGGCTCGGGGATCCTGGAGACCGAGCGGGGCCGCGAGCCCTTCTCGGCCGGCAGCGTGTTCCACTTCCCGGCCGGAGCGTGGCATGCGGCCGCGTTCGAGACCGAGACGGTCCTGATCGAGACGAACCTCGCCCCGCAGGCCTGACGGCGCGGCACGCCGTCCAGCCTCAGCGGTCCGCCGCGGCGTCGGACTGCGCGTCCAGACTGACGATGCGCGCCACCGTGTCGCGCGCGTGGCGGATCGCGTCCTCGGCGGTGAGCAGATGCCCCTCTTGCGGATCGAAGACGATACCGCCCGACCGGGCCGCGCAGGCCGCGACAGCCATCCACGCCCCGGCGCAGGCCGGGAGCGTGGCAAAGTAGAAGGCATAGACACACGTCCACGGCCCGCCGAAGTCGATGTCGGTATAGGTGTCGGTCAGATCCGACAGCGGAACGATCTGGCACTCGAAGCCGGCCTCGCGGCGCCGCCAAGTCGCGGGCAGATGCCCTTGCGTGGCCGGCGGCATGCGCACGGCGTCGAGTTTCAGATCGAACCCGATTTCGTCGATGGCCGCCTGCCATTCCGCCACGCTGGGCATCGCGCGCGCGCAGAGCGCGTAGGCTTCCATGCTCATGGTAACCTCTCTTCGAATAGAATCGCGGATATTGGCAGGCCTTTGACCGAGTTTCCTCGTCTTAAGTGAACCTCTATGACGGGAACACTGTCATCCACACCGACACCTCTGCGCAGTTCGCGCGCGCGAGCCGGCGTCAACTGCGCATCGCCGGTCTCGATATCCCAGATCGCTCGAACCGGGTCAGCGCTGGTCCTGCCGTCGCGCGATGAAGGCCAGTCCGAGCCGAGGCTCAGCGATGGAATAGTCCAGGACATCCGGCAGATCACAGTACCGCATCGCGTCGCTGATCCTCGAAACGTTCATGATTTATTCCATGAATCTTTTCCTTTTGTCAAGCGATTCGCCTCAGAGAAGGAAAATATGCCGACACCGCTCTCGAGGCTGCCGCGGCAGGCTGCGACAAATTATTCTTGGCGCGCGAGCAAAATGCCTGTGCTTGGCCTGAGCCCTCGGCGCGTGTAGGAATCCCACCTTCAACGCCCGCCCGTGCACGCCGACGAAAGGCCGGGCATCGCCCCTACCAGAACAGAGGCAGACCATGAGCGCCGGTACCGCCGCCGACAAGCACTTCTCCAACAGCTTCTTCGCCGCCCCGCTGTCGGAAGTCGATCCCGAGATCGCCGAGGCGGTGGCCAAGGAACTCGGCCGCCAGCAGCACGAGATCGAGCTGATCGCCTCGGAGAACATCGTCTCCCGCGCCGTGCTGGAGGCTCAGGGCTCGGTGCTCACCAACAAGTACGCCGAGGGCTATCCGGGCCGGCGCTACTACGGCGGCTGCCAGTTCGTGGACATCGCCGAGGACCTCGCCATCGAGCGCGCCAAGCGCCTGTTCGACTGCGGCTTCGCCAACGTGCAGCCGAATTCCGGCTCCCAGGCCAACCAGGGCGTGTTCCTGGCGCTCATGCAGCCCGGCGACACCTTCCTGGGTCTCGACCTCGCCGCCGGCGGCCACCTGACGCACGGCGCCCCGCCGAACGTCTCGGGCAAGTGGTTCAAGCCGGTCTCCTACACGGTGCGCCGCGAGGACCAGCGGATCGACATGGAGCAGGTCGCCCAGCTCGCCCAGGAGCACAAGCCGAAGGTGATCATCGCCGGCGGCTCGGGCTACCCGCGCCACTGGGACTTCGCGAAGTTCCGCGAGATCGCCGACTCGGTCGGCGCCTACTTCATGGTCGACATGGCCCACTTCGCGGGCCTCGTGGCGGCCGGCGTCCACCCGTCGCCGTTCCCGCACGCCCACGTCGCCACCACGACGACCCACAAGACCCTCCGCGGCCCGCGCGGCGGCATGATCCTGACGAACGACGAGGCGCTCGCCAAGAAGTTCAACTCGGCGATCTTCCCCGGCCTCCAGGGCGGCCCGCTCATGCACGTCATCGCCGGCAAGGCGGTGGCTTTCGGCGAGGCGCTGAAGCCCGAGTTCAAGATCTACGCCCGCCAGGTGGTGGAGAACGCCCGGGCGCTCGCCGACACGCTGATCTCGGGCGGCTACGACATCACCTCGGGCGGCACCGACAACCACCTGATGCTGGTCGACCTCCAGCGGAAGGGCCTCACCGGCAAGGCCGCCGAGGCGGCCCTGTCGCGGGCCCACATCACCTGCAACAAGAACGGCGTTCCCTTCGACACGCAGAAGCCGACCGTCACGTCGGGCATCCGGCTCGGCACCCCGGCCGGCACCTCGCGCGGCTTCGGCGTCGCCGAGTTCAAGCAGATCGGCGGCTTCATCGTCGAGGTGCTGGACGGGCTCGCCGCCAAGGGTGAGGCCGGCGACAGCGCGGTCGAGGCCGACGTGAAGACCCGCGTCCACGCGCTGACGGACCGGTTCCCGATCTACGGCTGAGGCAAGAGGGCCGCTTGAGCCGGGGCCGGTCTTCCGGGCCGGCCCGCGGTGGATTAGGAAACGGCCGCGGATCCGACCGGTCCGCGGCCGTTTCCATGCCCGAGTAGCGAGATCCATGCGCTGTCCCTATTGCGGCGGCTCCGAGACCCAGGTGAAGGACTCGCGGCCCTCCGAGGACGGCGCCGCGATCCGGCGCCGCCGGGTCTGCCCGGACTGCGCCGGCCGCTTCACCACCTTCGAGCGCGTGCAGCTCCGCGAGGTCGTGGTGCTCAAGCGCTCGGGCAAGCGCGTGCCGTTCGACCGCGACAAGCTCCAGCGCTCCATCGACGTGGCGCTGCGCAAGCGCGCCGTCGATCCGGAGCGGATCGAGCGGCTGGTCAGCGGCATCACCCGGCAGCTCGAGAGCGCGGGCGAGCCCGAGGTGACCTCCGAGGCGATCGGCGAGCTGGTGATGGCGGGGCTGAAGGGCCTCGACGACGTCGCCTACGTGCGCTTCGCCTCCGTCTACAAGAACTTCCGCGAGGCCCGGGACTTCGAGGAGCTGCTCGGCACGCTGAGCGACGGCACGCCGGTACCGGCGGCCGCGCCGGGTCCGGAGGGCGACCCGGAGCCCGAGGCGTCGGGGCGGCGCCGCGCCGGGCGTCCATGAGCGGCGACCCGAACTTCATGCGCCTCGCCCTGGCGCTGGGCCGGCGCGGGCTCGGCACCACCTGGCCGAACCCGTCGGTCGGCGCCGTCGTGGTCGAGCCCGGGACCGGCCGCATCCTCGGGACGGCGGCCACGGCGCCGGGCGGGCGCCCGCACGGGGAGCCCGTGGCGCTCGCCGCCGCCGGCGAGGCCGCCCGCGGCGCGACCCTCTACGTCACCCTGGAGCCCTGCTCCCATCACGGTCGCACGCCGCCCTGCACCGACGCGATCCTGGCCGCCGGGATCGCCCGGGTGGTCAGCGCCCTGGAGGATCCCGACCCGCGGGTGGCCGGGCGCGGCCACGACCTCCTGCGGCGGGGCGGCGTCGCGGTCGAGACCGGCCTGATGCGGGAGGAGGCGGCGCGCGACCATGTCGGCCACGTCACCCGGGTGACCCGCGGCCGCCCGGCCCTGCACCTCAAGCTCGCCCGCACCCGCGACGGCTTCTGCGCCTCCGCCGGGCCGGACCGTCTGCGGATCACCGGGCCGGTGGCGGACGGGGCGGTCCACCTGTGGCGGGCCCACGCCGACGCGATCCTGATCGGCATCGGCACCGCGCGGGCCGACGACCCGTCGCTGACCGTGCGGCTGCCGGGCCTCGGCGCGCGCTCGCCCCTGCGGGTCGTGCTCGACACGCATCTGCGGCTCTCCCCGGCGAGCGTCCTCGCCCGCACCGCCCGCGACACGCCGACCCTGGTGCTCACGACCCGCTCGGCCCCGGCCCACGCGCGGCGGGCCCTGGAGGCCCTCGGCGTCGCGGTCGCCACCGTGCCGGCGGACGCGGCCGGCGGGATCGACCTCCCGGCGGCCCTGGCGCATCTCGGCGAGCGCGGCCTGACCCGCCTGTGCAGCGAGGGCGGCCCCCGCCTTGCGGAGGCGCTGGCCCGGGCCGATCTGATCGATGCCTGCACGCTGGTCACCGGGCCGGCGGAGCTGGGCGCAGCGGGCGGCCTGCCGGCCCTGGGTCCCGCCCTGGCGGAGGCCCTGGCGGGCGACCGGTTCCGGGAGGCGGAGCGGCTGCAGCTCGGGCCCGACGCGGCCGTGACCTACGAACGCAACAGGACGTAAGCGATGTTCACGGGCTTGGTCAGCGCCATCGGCACGGTCGTCTCGGTCTCGGGCGACGGCGACCTGCGCCGGATCGCGATCCGCGCCGCCTACGACCCGGCGACGATCGCGCTCGGCGCCTCGATCGCCTGCGCCGGACCGTGCCTCACCGCCGTGTCTGTGGAGCCCGCGGCGGGCGGCTGCGTCTTCGCGGTCGACGCCGCCGCCGAGACGCTGGCGTGCACCACCGTCGGCACCTGGGCGGCGGGCACGCGGATCAACCTCGAACGCTCGCTGAAGATCGGCGACGAGCTCGGCGGCCATCTCGTCACCGGCCACGTCGACGGCCTCGCCGAGATCGTGGAGCGCGAGTCCGTGACGGCCGATGCCTGGGGCGCCAGCGAGCGCTTCACCCTGCGGGCGCCGGCCGCCGTGAAGAGATTCATCGCCGAGAAGGGCTCGGTCTGCCTCGACGGCACCTCGCTCACCGTGAATGCGGTCGAGGACGACCTGTTCACGGTTCTGCTGATCCCGCACACGCTCCAGGTCACCACCTGGGGCGAGCGGCGGCAGGGGGACCGGCTCAACCTGGAGGTCGACCTGATCGCCCGCTACGCCGCCCGGCTCGCCGAGGCGCGTGCCGGCTGAGGCCGCCCCCCGTCCTTGCGACCGCAGCGAAGACGGCGCGTCAGCGCGGCGGGATCGAGTAAGTGCCGGTGGCGTGGCAGACGAGGTCGGGGTTGCCCGCGGCGGTGATCGACACCTCGCCGACGGCGAGGCGCCGGCCGAGCTTGAGCAGCCGGCATTCGGCCACGAGATCCCCGGTGGCGGGCTTGCGCAGGAAGTTGAAGGTGAGGCTCGTCGTCACCGCGAGCGCCACCGGACCGATATTGGCCAGGATCGCCGCGTAGAGGGCGTAGTCGGCGAGCGCCATCATGGCAGGCCCCGACACGGTCGCGCCGGGACGCAGGAAGCGCTCGTGGGCTTCGAGCCGCATCCGCGCCGAGAGCGGTCCCACGGCCTCGAGGTGGTAGGCGCGCCCGCCCGCCTGCATCTGCGGGAATTCGCGGTCGAGGAAGTCGCCGGTCTCGGCGAGGGTGAGGATCGTGGCGGTCATCGCCCCATGCAGCACGGCGGTACCGCCGAGGCAATCACGAGGCCTTCGGAACCGTCGTCCTCATCGGAAGGTCCCGGTCGATCGGCCGGTGCCGTCTTGGCGAGCGGCGCGAAGCGATCCAGTCGGCGCTACATTCACCGATGTCGCGCGACCCTGGGTCACTTCGCTGCGCCCGTGATGACGGAGGGCTGCCGCCATCGAGGGTTTCGGCCGGACGCCACATCAGGACGGGAAATCGGGCGGGAGGCGCCCTCCCGCCGTCCCGCTCAGAAGAAGATCGGCCGCGCGCTGGCGGTGATCTCGCCGAGCACCGCGCCGGTGGCCGGCTCGACCTCCTTGAGCACCACGTCGTAGCCCCAGAGGTCGGCGAGGTGCTGCAGCACCCGCTTGGCGTCGTCCTTCTGCAGGGTGATCTTGTTGATCGCCTTGTGGTGCAGGATCAGGCGCCGGTCGCCTTCCAGATCCACGTCCACCACCTCGATGTCGGGATCGAGCCACGCCACGTCGTACTGGCGCGCGAAGGCCCGGCGCAGCTTGCGGTAGCCGCGCTCGTCGTGGATCGCCTCGACCCGCAACTCCGGCTCGTCGGGATCGTCGATCACGTGGAACAGGCGCAGGTCGCGCATCAGCTTGGGCGACAGGAACTGCTGGATGAAGCTCTCGTCCCGGTAATTCTCCCAGCAGTCGCGCAGGACCGCCATGGCGTCGCCGACCCCGGCGATGTCGGGGAACCACGCCCGGTCCTCCTCGGTCGGCTGCTCGGCGATGCGGGCGATGTCCTGCATCATCGCGAAACCGATCGCGTAGGGATTGTGGCCGCCGTAGGAGCGGTCGTCGTAGTTCGGCTGCCGGATGACGTTGGTGTGCGACTGCAGGAACTCGAGATAGGCCGCCTCGGTGATCTGCCCGGATTCCGACAGGGCGTTCATGATCCGGTAGTGGCAGTAGGTCGCGCAGCCCTCGTTCATCACCTTGGTCTGGCGCTGCGGATAGAAGTACTGGGCGACCAAGCGGACGATGCGCAGGATCTCGCGCTGCCAGGGGCGCAGGCGGGGCGCGGCCTTCTCCAGGAAATACAGGATGTTCTCCTGCGGCAGTTCGAGCAGCGCCTTGCGCCGCTCGGCGGCCGCGTCCGGACGCGCCGTGCCGATCTTCTGCGGCAGGGTGCGCCAGAGATCGTTGTAGATCTGCTCGCCGTGCTCGATCCGCTCGCGCTCGCGCCGCTGCTCGGAGGCGAGGTCCGGCCGCTTCTTGCGCGGGTAGCGGTGGACGCCCTGGCTCATCAGCGCGTGGGCGGCGTCGAGCACCTGCTCCACCGCCTGGTGGCCGTAGCGCTCCTCGCAGCGGGCGATGAAGCCCTTGGCGAAGTCGAGGTAGTCGAGGATGCCCTCGGCGTCGGTCCACTGCCGGAACAGGTAGTTGTTCTTGAAGAAGTGGTTGTGGCCGAAGGCGGCGTGCGCGATGACCAGCGTCTGCATCGTCGCCGTGTTCTCCTCCATGACGTAGGAGATGCACGGGTCCGAGTTGATGACGATCTCGTAGGCGAGCCCCATCAGGCCGCGGCGGTAGCCGGCCTCGTGCTGGGCGAAGTGCTTGCCGAACGACCAGTGCTTGTAGAACAGCGGCATGCCGATCGACGCGTAGGCGTCGAGCATCTGCTCGGCCGTGATGATCTCGATCTGGTTCGGGTACCACGACAGGCCGAGCTGCGGCCCGGCCACCGCCTCGCAGGCGTCGTGGATCCGCCGGATCGTGTCGAAATCCCAGTCGTTGCCGGTGAACAGCGGCTTCTGGTTGCCCGCGATGATCTGGGGCGTGCGTGCCTTGACGAGCGTCATGCGGCCTCCCGATCGGTCGATGCGTGCGACGGCATCACGCCTCCGCCTCGGCGCGGCCTTCCTTGCGCCCGAACAGCTCGCGGAAGACCGGGTAGATCTCCCGGCGGTGGTTGACCTTGCGCATGGCGATCGGACCGCCGGCCTTGGCGATGGCCTCGTAGGTCCGCCACAGGGTGGTGCGGTGCTCGACGAAGCCGGCGCGGGGTCCGTTCTCGTCGCCCACTTCCAGATAGGCGAAGTGCTGGCAGGCCGGCAGGATGTGCGACCGCAGCAGCTCCGTGGAGGTCGGCCCGTCGGACGAGACGTTGTCGCCGTCCGAGGCCTGGGCCGCGTAGATGTTCCAGTCGTTCGGGTCGTAGCGCTCGGCGATGACGCGCTTCATCTCCACGAGCGCCGACGAGACCAGGGTGCCGCCGGTCTCGCGGGAGCCGAAGAAGGTCTCCTCGTCCACCTCGGTCGCCCGGTCGGTGTGGCGGATGAACACGATCTCGACGTGCCGGTAGCGGCGCGTCAGGAAGATGTGCAGCAGGATGTAGAACCGCTTGGCGAGGTCCTTCATGTGCTCGGTCATCGAGCCGGACACGTCCATCAGGCAGAACATCACCGCCTGCGCGATCGGCCGCGGATAGGGCTCGAACCGGCGGAAGCGCAGGTCGATCGGGTCGACGTAGGGGATGCGCTTCGCGCGCTCGCGCAGCCGGAACAGCGCCTGCTCCAGGTCCGGCCGCTCCGGATGCCCCTCGGCGAGGGCGTCGAGCCGGGCCTCCAGGGCCGCGACCTCGTCGGGCTTCGGGCGCTTGAGAGCGATCCGCCGCGACATCGAGTTGCGCAGGGTGCGGGTGAGCGCGAGGTTCGCCGGCGAGCCGGTGACCGTGTAGCCCGCCCGGCGCAACCCTTCCGTCTCGACGATGGCGAGGCGACGCTTGGCGAGGTCCGGCAATTCCAGATCCTCGAGGAAGAGCTCCAGGAACTCCTCGCGGGTGAGCACGAAGCGGAACGCGTCCTCGCTGTTCTCGCCGCCCTCCCCGCCCTCGCCGGCCCCGCGACCGCCGCCGCTGCCCGGCGGGCGCTCGATCGTGTCGCCCTCCACGTAGGTCTTGTTGCCGGGCAGGATGTGGTCCTGCAGGCCGGTGCCGGGCTGGCGCGAGAAGCGGGGCTCCCGGACGCCGTCCGCCGGCACGGTGACGCGGCCGTCCTTGCCGAGATCCTTGATGTCCTTCTCGCGGGCGGATTCCCGCACCGCGCGCTGGGCCACGTCCTTCACGCGCCGCAGGAAGCGCTGGCGGTTCGGGAGGCTCTTGCCGCCCGGGTTCAAACGTCGGTCGACGATGTGCATCCGCTGCGAAAACCCTCGTCCGCGTGCTCCGGCCGGGTCCGGACCCTTGTCGTACCATGCCGTCACCGGAGGGAAGGATCCCTCTTTGGCAGCAGGGCCGCGATCTTCGCCGGCCGGTCGTCCGAAACTGTGGCGGCGGAGGGTCGTTACGGGGCCCGGCCGATCCATCGGACGGGCCCCGTCGTCCCTCAGCCGGCCTGCTTCACCCGCATGTACCACTCCACCAGGCGGCGGACCTGCCGCTCGGTGTAGCCGCGCGCCACCATGCGCTCGACGAACTCGCCGTGCTTCTTCTCGGTCTCGCCGTCCTTCTTCGAGCCGAAGGAGATCACCGGCAGCAGCTCCTCCACCTGGGAGAACATCCGCCGCTCGATCACCTCGCGCAGCTTCTCGTAGGAGGTCCAGCTCGGGTTGCGGCCGCCGTGCTGTGCCCGGGAGCGCAGGGCGAACTTCACGACCTCGTTGCGGAAGTCCTTCGGGTTGGCGATCCCGGCGGGCTTCTCGATCTTGGTCAGCTCCTGGTTCAGGAGCTCCCGGTTCATGAGCTGGCCGGTCTCGGCGTCCTTGAAGTCCTGGTCCTCGATCCAGGCGTCGGCGTAGTCGATGTACCGGTCGAACAGGTTCTGCCCGTAATCGTGGTACGATTCGAGGTAGGCCTTCTGGATCTCGTGGCCGATGAACTCCGCGTAGCGCGGGGCCAGCTCGGTCTTGATGAATTCCAGGTACTTCTTCTCGGTCTCGGGCGGGAGCTGCTCGCGGCGCAGCGACTGCTCCAGCACGTACATCAGGTGAACCGGGTCGGCCGAGACCTCGGTGGTGTCGTGGTTGAAGGTCGCGGCCAGCACCTTGAAGGCGAAGCGGGTCGAGATCCCGTCCATGCCCTCGTCGACGCCGGCCGTGTCCTTGTACTCCTGCATCGAGCGGGCGCGGGGATCGACCTCGCGCAGGCTCTCGCCGTCGTAGACCCGCATCTTGGAGAAGACGTTGGAGTTGGCGTGCTCGCGGAGCCGCGACAGCACCGAGAACCGCGCCAGCATCTCCAGCGTGCCGGGCGCGCAGGCCGCGTCCGACAGCTCCGAGCCGGAGATCAGCTTCTCGTAGATCCGCTGCTCCTCGGTGACGCGCAGGCAGTACGGGACCTTGATCACGTAGATCCGGTCGATGAAGGCCTCGTTGTTCTTGTTGGTCTTGAAGGTCTGCCACTCGGCCTCGTTCGAGTGGGCCAGGATCACGCCGGTGAACGGGATCGCGCCGATATTCTCGGTGCCGACGTAGTTGCCCTCCTGCGTCGCGGTGAGCAGCGGGTGCAGCATCTTGATCGGCGCCTTGAACATCTCGACGAACTCGAGGATGCCCTGGTTCGCCCGGTTCAGGCCGCCCGAGTACGAGTAGGCGTCGGGATCGGCCTGCGACAGCGTCTCCAGCCGCCGGATGTCGACCTTGCCGACGAGGGAGGAGATGTCCTGGTTGTTCTCGTCGCCCGGCTCGGTCTTGGCGATGGCGATCTGGCGCAGGCGCGACGGCCGGACCTTGATCACCTTGAACCGCGAGATGTCGCCGTTGAACTCGTCGAGGCGCTTGAGCGCCCAGGGGCTCATCAGGCCGGTCAGGCGGCGGCGCGGGATGCCGTAGCGGCGCTGGATCTCCTCGCCCATCGTCTCGGGGTCGAACAGGCCCAGCGGGCTCTCGAAGACCGGCGACACCTCGTCCCCAGCCTTGAGTACGTAGACGGGGTGAACCTCCATCAGGAGCTTCAGCCGCTCGGCCAGCGACGACTTACCGCCGCCGACCGGTCCGAGCAGGTAGAGGATCTGCTTGCGCTCCTCCAGCCCCTGCGCGGCGTGGCGGAAGAACGAGACGATCCGCTCGATCGTCTCCTCCATGCCGAAGAACTCGCGGAAGGCCGGGTAGGTCCGGATCGTCCTGTTCATGAAGATCCGGCCGAGGCGCGAATCCCTGGCGGTGTCCACGAATTCCGGCTCGCCGATCGCCGCGAGGATGCGCTCGGCGGCCGAGGCGTACATCAGGGGCTCGTCGCGACAGGCCTCGAGATACTCGGAGAGCGTCATCTCCGTGTCGCGGCGGGCCTCGTACCCTCGGGCGAAGCTCTGGAAAAGGTCGTTCGTCGCATGCATCGGCATTCGATAACCCTCTCAGACCGTGACAGCTTCATCCTGTCTCGGCTCGGATGCAACCGACAGGCCCGCTTTTGTCGCAGTGCGGCGAGCGTGGCGCCCGGCATGTCGATTGCATGCAACACTCAGGAGCGCTGAAGGCGTCACGGACGAGACTCCGCGACGCCCCCGGACGGCTGCCCGCGCGGCAGGACTGGGCAGATACCGTTTCGGCCGAAGCCTGCTCACAAATCCGTGCCCTCTTTCTTGCCGTCGTCTCCCGATTTGGTCCCCGCGCCCCCGACCGTGATCTTGACGGTCTGCGTCTGGACTTGGCCGTCGGAGCTCTTGACCTCGAACGTCACTTCGTCGGTGCCGGTGAATCCGTTGTTGGGTTGGTAGAACAGCGCCTGGACGGCCGCTTCCTTGTTGGGGCAGCGGTAGCTCGCCGGCGTCTTCAGTTTGCCGACCTTGGTGATCACCGACCCGTTCTTCGGCGGGCCCGAGACCTTGAACTCGGGCATCGGCCCAGGAGAACAATCCTTCTTGAGGTTGGGGGCGATCTCGATGCGGACCGTCTTGCCGGGCGCCACCGTCTTGGTTCGGCTGGACGGTGTCTGGGCCAGGGCGGGCCCGGCCAGTGCCATGCTCCCTGCGAGCAGCGCGGCGAGCGGACGTAGGGCAATCATGGCAGCGTCTCTCCAGTGCCGACCCGGGACCTCTCCCCGGACACGCGTCCGGATGTCCCGTTCATCGGTGGAGACCATGTGGGGACGCCGCGCACGGGCGTCGAGGGCTCGGGCGGCGGGTTAATTCTGGAGGGCCGCCGCGACGATCCCGGTGATGCGGGCGATCTGCGCCGCGTCGAACTCACCGGCCAGGGCGGCGGCGAGCCGCCCCTCGACCCGCGCCCGCTCCCCGGCATCGGCCACCGGCACGGGGGGAATCTCGTCCTCGGCCAGCCGGCAGACCCGGCGAATCGTCTCGGCGGCCGCCAGGAGTTTCTCCCGATCGGTGGGACCCATCTCCCAGAGCGGGTTGCGCAGGCGGCTGATCACACGCTTGGCGTCGCGGTAGTCCCGGTCGACCGCGGTGGCCGCCTCGATCTGGCTGACGAGGAACATCAGCTCCAAGACTTCGGACGCCGCCTCCGGGCAGGAGCGGACGATCCGCATGATGCGGGCCATCAGTTCCTGGCTGGGCGTCAACTTGGGTTTGGGCGCGGCCATGCGGGCGACAACGCGACGTGTTGCCGGAAAGTTCGCCCGCCGCGCGCGGGGCCGGGGTCGTCGAGCCCGGCAGGCCCGCTCAGGCCCGCTCAGGCCTCCATGTCGGGCAGGTCGCGCAGCCCGTCGAGCAGGGCGCGGCAGGCGCGCAGCTCGTCCAGGGCCTCGGCCAGGGCCGCCCGGTCCGACGCGCCGAACGTCGCGCCGCCGGTTCCGCTCCGGCTTCCCGCCTCGGTCTCGACCTCCTGAAGCAGCGGCTCGGCCGCCACGGCCTCGCCGCGGCCGACGGCCTGCACGAAGCGGACGCCGTTCTCCTTGAGGACCCGCTGCGCCCCCGCGATGGTGTAGCGCTGCACGTGCAGGAGGTGGCGGATGCCGGCGACGAGCTCGATGTCCTGGGGCCGGTAGTAGCGGCGCCCGCCAGCCCGCTTCACGGGGCGGATCTGGCCGAAGCGGGTTTCCCAGAACCGCAGGACGTGCTGGGGCACGTCGAGCTCCTCGGCCACCTCGCTGATCGTCCGGAACGCGTGGGCGCTCTTCTCGCCGATCCCGGTCGGCGGTTCGTCGGTCGAGGCGGCGGCGAGGGCTGGCGGCATGGGCGTCTTACGGAGCGGGGCGAAGCGGCCCGATCTTGCCGGCTCGCGGGGCCGCACTCAAGCCTGAAGAGCCCGCCCGAAGCGCCCGCCGACGCGGCCGCATTCGCGGCGCGCTCAGTCGTCGTCGTGGTCTCCCGCGCCGTTCAGGCCGTTGATCTTGGCCTTGAGCACGTTGGAGGGCTTGAACACCATCACCTGCCGCGGCTCGATCGCGACCTCGACCCCGGTCTTGGGATTGCGGCCGACGCGCTTGCCCTTGCTGCGGACCACGAAGGAGCCGAACGAGGACAGCTTCACCGTCTCACCGCTCGCGAGGCAGCTGCAGATCTCGGACAGCACGGTCTCGACGAGGGCGGCCGACTCGGTCCGCGACAGGCCCACCTGATGGTAGACGGCCTCGCTCAAGTCGGCGCGCGTCACCGTCTTGCCTGCCATGCCGTGTCCCCTCGCCCGCGTCGCTCGCCCCATGACGCACGGCGCGGCACCCTTGGCCGCTCCGAACGCTGAAGGCGTATCCCTATGATCCGGCACGCTAATCGGCGCTCCGCCCCCGGTCAACCGCGCCGGGGCGGCGAATCGTTTCGGGCGCGCCGCCCGAAACGCTACCAGCGGATCAGCGCCGCGCCCCAGCTGAACCCGCCGCCGATCGCCTCGATCATCACGAGGTCGCCCGCCCGGATGCGGCCGTCCCGCCGCGCCACGTCGAGGGCCAGGGGAATCGAGGCCGCCGAGGTGTTGCCGTGGCGGTCCACCGTCAGGACGATCTTGTCCCGGGCGACACCGAGCTTGTCGGCCGAGGCCTCGATGATGCGGCGGTTGGCCTGATGCGGCACGAACCAGTCGAGCTCCTCCGCGGTGATGCCCGCCTGCGCGAAGGCCTCGACGATCACGTCGGTGACCTGCCCGACGGCGAATCGGAAGACGTCGCGGCCCTCCATGCGCAGGTGGCCGGTGGTGCCGGTGGAGCCGGGGCCGCCGTCGACGTAGAGCTTCTCCCGGTGGCGGCCGTCCGACCGCAGGCTCGCGCTGAGGACGCCGCGGTCCCCGGCCCCCTCCTGCGCCTCCAGCACGACGGCGCCGGCGCCGTCGCCGAACAGCACGCAGGTGGTGCGGTCCTCCCAGTCGACGATCCGCGAGAAGGTCTCGGCGCCGATCACGAGGGCCCGGCGGGCGGCCCCCGTGGTCAGGAACTTGTCGGCGGTCGAGACCGCGAAGACGAAGCCGGCGCAGACCGCCTGCAGGTCGAAGGCCGCGCCCTGATGGATGCCCAGCGCCGCCTGGATCTGGGTCGCGGTCGCCGGGAAGGTGTGATCCGGCGTCGAGGTGGCGCAGATCACGAGGTCGATGTCGTCCGCGCTCAGCCCGGCATCGTCGAGGGCCGCCCTGGCGGCGCGCGTGCCGAGGACCGAGGTGGTCTCGTCGGGCGCCGCGAGGTGGCGCTGGCGGATCCCGGTCCGCTGGACGATCCACTCGTCGGAGGTGTCCACCCGCTCGGCGAGGTCGGCGTTCGTCACCACCCGCGCGGGCAGGCTCGAGCCGGTCCCGACCACCACCGAGCGCAAAGGGGGGACGCGCCGGTGCTGCTCGGGGTCAGTGCGGAGGGTTGCCATCATTGTCCTTCCCGGACGACCCAGCTTCACAATCGCCGGTTGTGAAGCCGCGGGCGTCCGATTTCCATCCCGTCCGTCGACGGAGGCCCGGGGCCGGCGTCAGGCCGGCGCCAGCGCCGCCGTCTGGTCGAGCATCTCGCGGATCGTGCGGATCATGTCGTGGCGCGCCATGTCGTGCGCCAGATCGATCGCCGCGGCGAAGCCCTGCGCGTTCTCCGAGCCGTGGCTCTTGATCACGATGCCCTCGAGGCCGAGGAACACCCCGCCGTTGGCCCGGCTCGGGTTCATCTTGTCCTTGAGGGCCTTGAAGGCCTGCCGCGCGAACAGGGCGCCGATCTTGGCGGCCAGCGTCCGGGTCATGGCGGCGCGCAGATAGGTGCCGATCTGCTTGGCGGTGCCCTCGGCGGTCTTGAGGGCGATGTTGCCGGTGAATCCCTCGGTCACCACCACGTCGACCGTGCCGCGCCCGAGATCGGTGCCCTCGACGAAGCCGTGATAGGTCAGCCCGGGGCTCTCCATCTCGCGCAGGATCCGGGCGGCCTCCTTGACCGCCTCGTTGCCCTTCATCTCCTCGGTGCCGACGTTGAGCAGGCCGACGGTCGGACGCTCGAGGTCGAACACGATGCGCGCCATGGCCGAGCCCATCACGGCCATCTCGACGAGGTGCTCGGCATCCGTGCCGATCGTGGCGCCGACGTCGAGCACCACGCTCTCGCCGCGCACGGTCGGCCAGAGGCAGGCGATGGCCGGTCGCTCGATGCCCGACATGGTCTTCAGGCAGATCTTCGACATCGCCATAAGAGCGCCGGTGTTGCCGGCCGACACGCAGGCATCGGCCTGCCCGTCGCGGACCGCCTGGATCGCCTGCCACATGGACGACTTGCCCCGGCCCTGGCGCACCGCCTGGCTCGGCTTGTCGTCCATGGCCACGGCCACGCTGGTGTGGCGGATCTCCACGCAGTCCTTGAGCCGGGGCTCCTTGGCGACCAGCGGCGCGATCACGGCCTCGTCGCCGAACATCAGGAAGGTGGTGCCGGGATGGCGCTCCCGGGCCAGCGCCGCGCCGGGCACGACCGTGGTGGGCCCGTGGTCGCCACCCATGGCGTCGAGCGAGATGCACACGCGTTGGGACATGTCGGTAGCGGGTCGCGGGTCTCGGCGGGAAAGGGGTTCGGACGGCGGCGGGACGGGGCCCGCCGGGCGCGGCGGACCATAGCGATACCGGCCCGGCGGGCAAATGAAATCGGGCGGCCGGCGGTTCCGGCCGGACGCGGCGGCCTCAGCCGTCGCGGTCGCGGAGCTTGCGCAGGCCGTCGAGGGGTCCGGCCTCGTCACCCGCCACGACCGGCTCGAAGGCGATGCCGGGCTTGCGCGGGTACGGGTCGAGGCCCAGCGCCAGGAACTCGGCGGTGAGCGCGCCGAAATCGATGCGGCCGCCGACCAGGGGGTCGGGGATGTCGGCGTCCTCGGCATCGGTGCCGGCGAGCCGGTCGGTGTCGGTGAACACCACCTCGACCGGCTCCCGGACCGGCGCCTCGAAGGGTTCGAGGCTCACGGTGCAGACCTGGGTCACCAGGGCCTCCACGGTGCCGGTCACGGTGAGGCGGCTGGTCGCCCCCTCGATGGCGAAGCGCCCGACGAGGTCGCGGATCCCCGGGATGCCGAAATCGGCGGCCAGCGCCGCGCACTCGGCCGGGCTCGCCTCGACGGTGACGGCGCCGCGCCCCTGGGGCAGGCGTTCGACATTGACCCAGCGCGCGAGCGGGAAAGCGTCCTGGCCGGCATCGCGGCTGCTGGCATCGCGGCTCATGCGCGTCCTCCGTGGTCAGGGCCGGCCGGTGCCGGCGCGAAGCTGGCAGGCTCCGGGAAGGGCGGCCCGGCCGCGAGCAGCCCGTCGAGATCGGCCCCGGCGAGGGCGGCGTCGGCCGCCCGCACGTAGGCGGCGAGACCGCACCCGTCCCCCTCGCCGCCGAGCACGTTGCGGACGAGGGCGGCCGCCAGGGAAGCGGCGTCGCCGGCCTCCAGGGCCGCGTCGTAGCCCTCGGCCCGGCCGTAGAAGGCGGCGCCGAGCTTCTTCATCCGCTTGGACACGCCCATGTCGCCGACGCCGAGTTCGCGCAGGGAGGCGTCGAGCTGGGTGAAGACCGAGTTCACCAGATCCTGCGCCACCTCGGCGGCCGGCGGCGGCAGCCGGTTCAGCCGGCGCAGGACCAGGATCGCGTGCAGGCACAGGGACTCGAACCGCCCCTCCACGGTGTCGGGCACGCCGAGATCCGTGTAGAGGCCCGGCCGGCGCGCGGCCTCGCTCAGGGCGACGTGCAGCCCCTCGACGGCGCGGCGGCGCGCGCCCGCGCGGCGGAACAGCCCGGCGATCATCGGTGTCGAACCCCGGCCCTCTGTGGCCAAGCTTGCCTTGTCAAAGCCATAACCCCGCGGTACGGCAACCCACGCCCAGGGCGCAAGCGCCGTCGGAGCCCCGTGCCGGCGGCGACGGTCGCGCCCCGTCCGTCAACACGCTCTCTGGGGGCCCGATGCGGCGCCGTTTCGTCCAGTCCTTCGCGCGCCTCGCCCTGCTCGGCCTCGCGGCAACCGGTCTGTCGGGCTGCATCGGCGAGGAGCTGCGCCACGGCTACCAGGTCGATCAGGCGGCGCTCGCTACGATCAAGCCCGGCATGGGCCCCGAGCAGGTGCTGCAGATCCTGGGCACGCCCTCGACCGTGTCCACGGTCGGCAACAAGTCCTGGTACTACATCTCGCAGAACACCCGCCGCACGATCATGTTCCTGGGCGAGCAGGTCGAGGACCAGAAGGTCACGGCCGTGTACTTCACCCCCGCCTTCAAGGTCGAGCGCGTGGCGCTCTACGGCCTGCAGGACGGCCGGATCTTCGACTTCATCGAGCGCACGACGCCGACGAGCGGCGCCGACCGCGCCTTCCTCAGCCAGCTGTTCCGCGGCCTGACCCGCTACGAGCCGTTCGGCAGCGGCAGCGGCACCAGCGTCGTGCCGGGCGCGAATCGCGGCATGTGACCGGCCTCGCCCGCCACGAGGCGGGCGATCGCCCCGGGCTCCGGGAACAGGTGCTCGGGGCCGTGGGACGCGAGGGCCCGCGGGTCGGTGTAGCCCCAGGCCACGGCGCCGAACGGGCAGCCCAGCGCCCGCGCCGCCTCGAGGTCGCGGATCTCGTCGCCGACGCAGAGGGCCCGGTACGGTGGCACCCCGGTCCGCGCGAGCAGCGCCCGCAGCCGGCGCGCCTTCCCGAAGATCGACGCCCCGCAGGCGTAGCTGCCGATGCGGGCGGCATTGTCCGGCCCGAGCACCCGCCGCACCGTGTCGGCGCGATTCGACGACAGGATCGCCAGCGGCACGCCCGCCGCCGCGATCGCGGCCAGCATCGCCGGGACGCCGGGGAACAGGGCGATCTGCGCGGCGTCGCGGGCGGCCAGCGCGTGCATGTGGCGGGCGATGAGCGGCAGCTTCCAGCGCGGGATGTCGAGATGGGCGACGATCGCCCTGGCGCCCTGGAGCCGGAGTTCCTCCACCTCGTCGGCCTCGACCCGGCGGAAGCGGTAGCGGTCGGCGACGCCGTTCAGCACCGAGCAGAACCACCCGAAACTGTCGGCCAGCGTGCCGTCGAAGTCGAGGACGACGAGCCCCGGCCCGGGCGCGGCCGGCATCCGGGCCGGCATCCGGGCCACGTCAGGTCCGCAGGTTCTCGAGCGGGACGCTGAGCCGCATCAGGAGACCGCCCGGCGCCCAGTCGTGCTCCAGCACCCCGTCGAGCTGGCCGGCGACGCTGCGCTCGGCCAGCACCGTGCCGAATCCTTTCCGGGACGGCGCGCCGGCGATCTGCGGACCGCCCTCCTCGCGCCAAGTCAGCGTGTAGCGGCCCGCCTCGCGGGTCCCGCTCAGCGAGACGCCGCCCTCCCGCGTCGACAGGCCGCCGTACTTGACCGCGTTCGTCGCCTGCTCGTGCATGATCAGCGCGAGGGCCGTGGCGGTGCGCTCGCCGATCTCGGCATCGTCCCCGGAGATCACCACGCGCGCGCGCCCGTTCTCCTCGTAGGCGGCCATGACCAGGCGCATCAGCCCGAGCACCGTCTGGCCGGCGACCGGCGGGGCGCTGTCGGGGGAGTGCGGGCGGACGTATTCGTGGGCCCGGGCCAGGGCGCCGAGCCGCTCGCGGAAGGCGGCCACGAAGGGCTTGGCCGCGGGGTCGGTCCGGGCGGTCAGGGCGGCGAGGCCGCCGACCACCGCGAAGATGTTCTTGATGCGGTGGGACAGCTCGCGGATCAGCAGATCGCGGGCCTCCTCGGCGCGCTTGGCCTCGCGCAGGTCGCGGGTGACCGTGGCGTAGCCGATCTCGGCCCCGGTCGGGTCGCGCACGGGGAAGATGTTGTAGAGCACCGCCACGGGCTTGCCGGTGACGAAGTGCCGGAAGGCGAGTTCGCCCTCCCAGAACCCGTCGCGGCGCACCGCCGGCATCACGGTCTCGGCCAGGATCCGGCGGCTCTCGTCGGTGAAGAAGTCGGGCACCTTCTTGGCGCGGGCGGCCGCGAGATCGGGCAGGCCGACCAGGGCCATGGCCGCCTCGTTGAGGTGGGTGATCGCGCCCTCGAGGGTGGAGAGCCCGATGAAGTCCTTGGACGTCTCGACGATCGCCGCGAGCTTGCGGGCCTCGGCCTCGGCGCGCTTGAGGTCGTCGATGTCGGTGCAGGTCCCGAACCACCGCTCGATCCGCCCCTCGGCGTCCCGGATCGGCATGGCCCGCCCGAGGGTCCAGCGGTAGTCGCCGCTGTGGTGGCGCAGCCGGTACTCGATCTCGTAGGGCTCGCCGGTCGCGAGGCAGTGGCGCCAGCGCGCCCAGGCCCTGTCCTGGTCCTCGGCGTGGAACACCCCGTTCCAGCCCTCGCCGTCGGTGGAGCCGTAGGGGACGCCGGTGAACTCGTACCAGCGGTCGTTGTAATAGTCGTGGAACCCGTCCGGCCGGGTGGTCCAGACCATCTGGGGCATCGCCGAGGTCATCACGCGGAAGCGCCGCTCGCTCGCGGCGATCTCCGCCTCGCGGGCGGCGACCTGCGCCAGCGTCCGGCGGTGCTCCAGCAGGCTCGAGATCTGCCGCGCCAGCGCCAGCAGGGTCGCGGTCTGCTCCGAATCGAGCCCGTCTTGGCGGGGGACCCGGTCCAGCACGCACAGGGCGCCGAGCGGGATGCCGCGGCTGCCGCGGATCACCGCGCCCGCGTAGAAGCGGAAGGCCGGCGCCCCGGTCACGAGGGGATTCTCGGTGGTCCGGGGGTCCGTGGTCAGGTCCGGGATGACGAGAAGGTCGCCGGCCTCGATCGTGTGGGCGCAGACCGAGCAGTTGATCGGCAGCTCGCGCTTGCCGAGGCCCACCTCCGACTTGAACCACTGCCGCTCGGCATCGACGAGGCTGACGAGCGCGACCGGCGCCCGGCAGACGTAGGCGGCGACCCGCACGAGGTCGTCGTAGAGCGGCTCGGGCTCGGAATCGAGGATCGCGAGATCGCGCAGTTCGGCGATCCGGTCGGCGGCGCGCCAGCGCCCGTCGGTCGGTCCGGCTTCCGCGAGCGCGTGAGGTGCAGGCACATCCATGGTCCTGCCCTCACATAGGCGCGCGACGGCCCGCTGCCAAGGAATTGCCGCGGTTTCCTGCCGCAGCCCTCCGGGCCGCGGCAGGGCGCGCGGCGGCGGCGCGTCAGGCGGCGCGGGACTCGGCCAGGGTCGGGTAGTCGACGTAGCCCTCGGGTCCCTGGCTGTACCACGTCGCGGCGTCGTCCTTGGCGAGCGGCGCCTTCCTGGCGATCCGCTCGGCGAGGTCCGGGTTGGCGATGAAGGTCCGGCCGAACGCGATGGCGTCGGCCTCGCCGGCATCCAGCGCCTTCTGGCCGCTGACCCCGTCGTAGTCGGCGTTCAGGATCATCGGGTTGCGGAACACGCGCCGCATCGCCGGGGCGATCGGCGCGTGGTCGGCCTTGCCGAAGGTGCCGTTCGGCCCCGGCTCGCGCATCTCCAGGAAGGCGATCCCGGCATCGGCGAGCGCCTGGGCGGCGGCGACGAACAGCGGCTCCGGGTTCGAGTCGTTGCAGCCCTGGATCGCGCCGTTCGGCGAGAGGCGCACGCCGGTGCGCTCCGGCCCGGCGACCTTCGCCACCGCCCCGGTCACCTCGCGCAGGAGCCGCACGCGGTTCTCGACGGAGCCGCCGTACTGGTCGGTGCGGTGGTTGGTGCCGTCGCGGAGGAACTCGTCAATCAGGTAGCCGTTCGCGGCGTGGATCTGCACCCCGTCGAACCCGGCCGCCAGGGCGTTGGCGGTGGCGCGCTCGTAATCGGCGAGCAGGCGCGGGATCTCGGACACCTCCAGGGCGCGCGCCTCGCTGTAGGGCTTCTTGCCGGAATAGGTGTGGGCCTGGTCGGGGGCCGTGGTGGGCGATGACGAGACCGGCTTGGCGCCGCCGAGGAAGTCCGAATGGACCATCCGGCCCATGTGCCAGATCTGGCAGACGATCTTGCCGCCCCGGTCGTGAACGGCCTTCACGATCGGCCGCCACGCGTCGACCTGGGCGTCGGACCAGATGCCCGGCGCGTAGGGCCAGCCGAGGCCCTCCTGGCTGATGCCGGTGGCCTCGGTGAGGATCAGGCCGGCGCCGGCGCGCTGGGCGTAGTACTCGGCCATGATCGGGGTCGGAACGTGCTCGCGGGTGCCGCGGCCGCGGGTCAGCGGCGCCATGAAGATCCGGTTCTTCGCCTCGATGGCGCCGATGCGGATCGGGTCGAGCAGGGACGGCATGGGTTACCTCGTGCTGGTGCGGCGGGGGCCGCGTCCGGGTTTTAATCCGGCGCCGAGGTGGCGCTGCGGCGCCGCGATGCCAAGGTGCTGCGCCGCGGGACTGGCCGCCGCGTGCGGGGGCGCACACGGCGACACGAGAAGGGCCGGGCTCGCGGAGAGCCCGGCCCCGTCGGCCGATCCGGTCTTCGCGGAACTCAGCTGTGCGCGAGCACGGCGAGCAGCAGCAGGGCGATGATGTTGGTGATCTTGATCGCCGGGTTCACCGCCGGGCCGGCGGTGTCCTTGTAGGGGTCGCCCACCGTGTCGCCGGTCACCGCCGCCTTGTGGGCCTCGGAGCCCTTGCCGCCGTGGTGACCGTCCTCGATGTACTTCTTGGCGTTGTCCCAGGCGCCGCCGCCCGAGGTCATCGAGATCGCCACGTAGAGCCCGGTGAGGATCACGCCGAGCAGGCTCGCGCCCACGGTGGCGAAGGCCTGGCTCTTCCCGGCGATGAACTGGATCACGAAGAACAGCACCACCGGCGACAGGACCGGCAGCAGCGACGGGATGATCATCTCCTTGATCGCCGCGCGGGTCAGCATGTCCACCGCCCGCCCGTAATCCGGCCGGTCCGTGCCCTGCATGATGCCGGGCTTGGCCCGGAACTGGCGCCGGACCTCCTCGACCACCGCGCCCGCCGCGCGCCCGACCGCCGTCATGGCGATGCCGGCGAACAGGAACGGGATCAGGCCGCCGAGCAGCAGCCCGACCACGACGTAGGGGTTGGAGAGCGAGAAATCGACGCTGACGCCCTGGAAGAAGCGGTACTGCGTCGGGCTCGCATGGGCGATGAAGTAGTTCAGGTCCGACGTGTAGGCGGCAAACAACACCAGTGCGCCGAGGCCCGCCGAGCCGATCGCGTAGCCCTTGGTCACCGCCTTGGTGGTGTTGCCGACCGCGTCGAGGGCGTCGGTCGACTTGCGCACCTCGGAGGGCAGGCCCGCCATCTCGGCGATGCCGCCGGCATTGTCGGTGACCGGCCCGAAGGCGTCCAGCGCCACGATGAAGCCCGCGAGCGCCAGCATGGCGGTGACCGCGATGGCGATGCCGAACAGGCCGGCGAGCGCGTAGGTGCTGATGATGCCCGCCACGATCACGATGGCCGGCAGCGCGGTCGATTCGAGCGAGATCGCCAGCCCCTGGATCACGTTGGTGCCGTGGCCGGTCACCGACGCGTCGGCGATCGACTTCACCGGGCGGAAGTTGGTGCCCGTGTAGTACTCGGTGATCACCACGATCAGCGCCGTGATGGCGAGCCCGATCACCGCGCAGCCGAACAGCGCGCCCGACGTGAAGGTCAGGCCGGTCGAGGTGGTGAAGCTCGTCGAGAAGCCGCCGAGCAGGGTCATGTTGACCGCCGCGATCGCCGCGATGGAGAGCACGCCGGCGGCGATCAGCCCCTTGTAGAGCGCCCCCATGATCGACTGGTTCGCGCCGAGTCGCACCGCGTAGGTGCCGGCGATGGAGGTGAGGATGCAGGCCGACCCGATGGCGAGCGGGTAGAGCATCATCGGCTCGAGGACGTCGCGGTTGCTCCCACCCGCGCCGGAGAAGAAGATCGCGGCCAGCACCATCGTGGCGACGACCGTGACCGCGTAGGTCTCGAACAGGTCGGCCGCCATGCCGGCGCAGTCGCCGACATTGTCGCCGACGTTGTCGGCGATGGTGGCGGGGTTGCGCGGATCGTCCTCCGGGATGCCGGCCTCGACCTTGCCGACGAGGTCGCCGCCGACATCGGCCCCCTTGGTGAAGATGCCGCCGCCGAGGCGGGCGAAGATCGAGATCAGCGAGGCGCCGAAGCCGAGCGCCACGAGGGCGTCGATCACCTCGCGGCTCGACGGCTCGAGATGGGCGGCGCGGGTGAGGAACAGGTAGTAGAGGGCGACGCCCAGCAGCGCGAGGCCCGCCACCAGCATGCCGGTCACCGCCCCCGACTTGAAGGCGACGTCGAGGCCGCCGCCCAGCGAGGTCGAGGCCGCCTGGGCCGTGCGGACGTTGGCCCGCACCGAGACGTTCATGCCGATGAAGCCGGCCGCGCCCGACAGCACGGCGCCGATCAGGAAGCCGACCGCGACCTTGATCCCGAGGAAGACGGCGAGGAGGACGAACAGGACGACGCCGACGAGGCCGATCGTCGTGTACTGCCGCCGGAGATAGGCCTGCGCGCCCTCGGCGATGGCGGCGGCGATCTCCTGCATGCGCTGCGTGCCGGCGTCGCGCCGCATCACGTCGAGGATCGTGACGATGCCGTAGGCGACGGCGCAGAGCCCGCCCGCGATGATCAGGACCAAGGGAATCATTCGACCGTCCTTGTTATTATCGTGCCTGGCGTGGGCTTGTGATTGTCGAGCTTGGCCGCCGGACGGCGGCCATGGGACGCGGCGCTCGGATTCGGGGCTTTCCTTCCCAGAACAATGCCTTGATTGCCAAACTTCGCCGGGGAGCGCAAACGCCGCGTCGGCGGGCGACGCCGGGAATCGTGTCTCGCGATGATGGGCGGAAAGGCCCCGTGGAACCCGCAATGCTGCAGTATGTTGCAGATCCGGTTTCCCGCTGGCCGCTGCACCCGTTCCCACGGGCGCGAGTCCCTTCTCCGTGCGGGAGAGTGGCCGGGCGCGGCTCTCGCGCGCGGAGATGCCCGTCTCCCGAACCGGGACATCACGAACGCGCGCGGCTCGAGCGGCCGTTAACGTCGCCTTAACCAACCGATATTCTATTTTTGGTTGTGTTCGGACGAGGGACTCGCCATGAGCAGCGACCAGGCCGCCAGGTTGGCGGCGACCATCGAGGTGTTGAGCGGCGCGGTCGGCTTCCTGATCGCCGAGCGGGTTGCGGCGCAGCCGGCCACGATCCAGGACGACCTGCTCTGCGTGCTGCAGCGCGCCCTGTCCCGGGCGCCGGGCGCGGGCGGGGACCCGGCCGGCCGCTGGATCCCGGTGGTCGCCGCCGCGATGATCGGCGAGGTCCGGCGCCAGATCGGCCACCCGGCTGGGGACGCCGCCGGCCCGATGATCCCGGGACCGGCCGCGATCTGGGCGTCAGAAGTGGCTGAAGGCTCCGGCCGCGAACACGCGCTCGGCGCCATCGCGCATTTCGAAGCGCGGCGGGCCGTCGCCTGAGGTGACGGTGCCGATGGCGGCGACGGCGATCCCGGCCGCCGCGGCCTCGGCCCGGAAATCCGCCAGGCCCTCCGGCGCGACGGTGCAGAGGATCTCGTAATCGTCGCCGCCGGTCAGGATCGCCTCGATCAAGGCGGGGTCCGCCGCGCAGGCGCACCGGGCCGCCTCCGAGAGCGGCACGTCGGCGGTCGCCACCCGGGCGGTGCGGCCCGCGCCCAGCATCTTGGCGAGATCGCCCGCGAGGCCGTCGGAGACATCCATGGCCGCCGAGGCGTGGCGGCGGATGGCCGGCGCGGCGGCGAGCCGCGGGCGCGGGTGCAGGTAGCGGTCGGCGAGTTCGGCCCGCAGCGCCGGATCGAGGCCGGCCGCCCAGGGGGCGCCGGGCTCCAGGCGCATCCGCAGGCCGAGGGCCGCGTCGCCGATCGTGCCGGTGACGCAGATCCGGTCGCCGACCCGCGCGGTGGTGCGCCGGACGATGGCGCCGGTCGGCAGCTCGCCGAACACGCTCACCGAGATCAGCGCGGGGCCGCCGGAGCGCACCGTGTCGCCGCCCAGCAGCGGGCAGCCGGCCGCCTCGGCCGCCGCGCCGAGTCCCTGCGCGAATCCGTCGAGCCAGGCCTCCGTCCAGTCGTCGGGCAGCGCCAGGGTCAGCAGGAAGCCGCGCGGGACCGCGCCCTTGGCGGCGATGTCGGAGAGGTTCACGCCGAGCGCCTTGCGGGCGATCGAGGCCGGCGGATCCTCCGCGAAGTAGTGGATGCCCGCCACCACGGCGTCGGCGGTGAGGACGAGGTCGTGGCCCGGCGCGGGCGTCAGCGTGGCGGCATCGTCCCGGAGCCCGTCGGCGCCCGGCCCCGCGAGCGGCGCGAAGTAGCGGGCGATCAGCCCCTCCTCGGAGGCGCGGACCGGCCCGGCCAAGACTCAGGCCTTCCCGGCCGACGGTTTGCCGGCCGCGGCTTTGCCGGGGAGCGGCTTGGACGAGCCCGGCTTTCCGGAGGCCTTCGGGGCCCCGACCTCGCCCGGCCGGACCTCCCGGGCGACCCGGTCGAGGACGGCGTTGACGAGGCCCGGCTCGTCGGCCGTGTAGAAGCTGTGGGCGACGTCGACGTATTCCGAGATCGCCGCGGCCGCCGGCACGTCGCGGCGGAACATCAGCTCGTAGGCGCCCGCCCGCAGGATCGCCCGGAGCACGATCTCGATGCGCCGCAGCGGCCAGCCCTGGGCGAGGGCCTGGTTGAGCTTCGGGTCGATGGCCCGCTGCTCCTCGACCGTGCCGCGCAGCAGGTCGCGGAAGAACGCGGTCTCGGCCGGGGGATGGGCGATCCCGTCGACCTCCTGGCCGATCCAGAAGGCCTCGAACTCGGCGAGTGCGTCGAGCACGCCCTTGCCGGAGACGTCCATCTCGTAGAGCGCCTGCACCACCGCGAGGCGGGCGCCGCTGCGCAGGCTGATCTTGGCGGGGGCGCCGGCGGTGCCGGTGCCATTCTCCGCGCCGGTCTCCGGCTGGGTCTCGGGGGTCCCGGTCATGGGTGTATCCGTCATCGCGGGCGCGCGCCTTCGGCCGCACGCTTCAGGGCGAGCACGCCGAGCGCCGCCTCGGCGGCGCCGCCGCCCTTGTTCATCTCGGCGACCCGGGCGCGGGCGAGCGCCTGCGCCTCGGTCTCGACCGTGAGGATGCCGTTGCCCAGCGGCACGCGGCGCTGCACCGACAGGTCCATGAGCGCCCGGGCGCTCTCGCCGGCGACGATGTCGTAGTGGCCGGTCTCGCCGCGGATCACGCAGCCGAGCGCCACCACGGCGTCGTAGGCGCCCGTGTCGAGCAGGATCGCCACGGCGGCGGGGATCTCCAGGGCTCCCGGCACGGTGACCACGGTGGCCTGCGCGTCGGCGGCCGCGATCGCCGCCAGGGCGCCGGCGAGGAGTTCGTCGGCGATCGCGTCGTAGTAGCGCGCCTCGACCACGAGGATCCGGGCGCCGGCGAGCGCCGGGTCGGTGGGCTTGGGCGCCGAATCGGCGCGGGTATGGGCGACCATGGCTCTCGTCCGGCCGGGTTTTCGGGAACAGGCGGGCGGCACGTCGGGCACCCGCACGGGGGAGGACGGTTAGACCGAAGCGGCCGGCGCCACAAGCCGCGCGGGATCGCCCCCGGCCCGCACCGCGGCCGCGGCGGCGCGCCCTACCCCACCAGCGACGGCAGCGGCGGGGCCGCGGGGCCGCCCTCCGGCAGGGCCGTGCGGGCGACGTTCATCGTCATGGCGAGCAGCGCGTAGTATCCGTTGATGCCGGTCAGATCGATCGCCCCCTGCTCGCCGAAGCGCGCGACCAGGGCCGCGTAGGTCGCGTCGCTCACCGCGCGGTTGCGCATCAGCTCGGTCGAGAACGCGTAGGCGAGGGCCTCGTCGGCGCTCATCGTGTCGGGGCGGCGCCCCTCGGCCAGCGCCCGCGCGGTCTCGGGGGCGACCCCGGCCTCGAGGGCGATCGGGTGGTGGATCGCCCACTCGACCGGCTGGCTCCACTCCCGCGCGACCACCAGGATCGCGAACTCGCTGATCCGCAGCGGCAGGACGCTGCCGTAGCGCAGGTACTGGCCCATCCGGCTCGCGCACAGCATCAGCTCGGGGCTGCGCAGGAGCGGCACGAACGGCCCGAAGACCGGGACGCCGCGCTCGGCCCGGAACGCGGCCGCCGCCTCTTCCTGCGCCGGGGACAGGCCGCCGGCCGGGATCTCCGGCATGCGCTCCGCGCTGGTCTGCCCGCTCGCCATGCGTTTCCCCTCCGTGCTCCGGCGCCGACGCGCGGCCCGCTCTGGATTTCCGGTGCCCGTGCGCCTAGACCATTGGGGCTCACCGGCACGCACCGCGCCCGACCGGGCGGCGATCCCTGAACGCCAGCGAGGCTTACGGCTTTGGCCCTCCCCGTCAACGAACGCCGGCGCATCATGCTGCTCACGGGCGCGAGCCGGGGCATCGGCCACGCCACCGTCAAGCGCTTCTCGGCCGCGGGCTGGCGCGTGATCACCTGCTCGCGCCACGCCTTCCCGGAGAACTGCCCCTGGGAGATGGGGCCCGAGGACCACCTGCAGGTCGACCTCGCCGACGCGCAGGACACGGTCCGCGCCGTCGAGGAGGTGCGGGGCCGGCTCGCCGCCGAGGGCGGGGTGCTGCACGCGCTGGTCAACAATGCCGGCATCTCGCCGAAGGGGCCGGAGGGCGAGCGCCTCGGCGCGCTGGCCACCGAGTTCGACACGTGGCAGCGGGTCTTCCAGGTCAACCTCTTCGCCACGATCCTGCTGGCCCGGGGCCTGCGCGAGGAACTGGCCCGGGCCAAGGGCTCGGTCGTCAACGTGACGTCGATCGCCGGCTCGCGCGTCCACCCCTTCGCGGGGGCGGCGTACGGCACCTCCAAGGCGGCGCTGGCGGGCCTGACCCGCGAGATGGCCGCCGATTTCGGACCGCTCGGCGTGCGGGTGAACGCGATCTCGCCGGGCGAGATCGACACGTCGATCCTGTCGCCCGGCACCGAGAAGCTCGTCGAGCAGATCCCGCAGCGCCGGCTCGGCACGCCGGACGAGGTCGCCAAGGCGATCTACTTCCTGTGCACCGAGGCCTCCTCCTACGTGAACGGCGCCGAGCTCCACATCAACGGCGGCCAGCACGTTTGACCAGATCGGGCGCTTCCTGGGGCGCTTCCGCGCGCACGGCGTTACCGCGCCGGCACCCGGCGGTGCGCCGCGGGCGGGTCGCGCTCGTCCTGGGCCTCCTCGCGTGCGTCGCGCCCGTCGCGGGGGCGCGGGCCGAGCCCGGGATCCGGATCCTCGACCTGCCCTTCAAGGTGCGGGCGCTGCGCGGCTCGCGCAGCGAGGCCGCGGTCTCGGTGGCGACCTCCGGGCTCCTGCCGATCACCGGCGGCACGGCAGGGGCAAAGGCCGGCGCGCAGGGCGGCGGACAGCAGGCCGGCGACGAGGAGAGCGCGCCGATCGCCGTGGTCTGGGGCGACGACGGCGGCGCCGTGCTCGCCCTCGCAGAGGGCAGCGTCACCGTGCGGCCGATCGGCCGGGACGCGGTCGAGGGGCTGACCGCCGCCGAGACGCCGCGCGGGGCCCTGCCGGGCTCGCGCCGGGCCCTCTCGGGCCCCCTGAGCGCCTATCTCACCGGGCGTACCCGCGCCCCCGACGGCGGCGCGGCCGCCGCGGTGCTGACGATCCGCGAGCGCCAGCCGATGGCGGTGAGCACCGATCCGAAGCCCGTCCCCGTGGCCACCGTGACGGTGCCGGCGGGGGGCGAGGCCGTGTTCGCGCCGGTGCGGCCGCGCCTGCTGCGCCTCGGGGACCGCCCGGCGCTGCTGGCGGCGACGCTGTCCGGCGCGGATGCCGGCGGCCTCGTGCTGGTCGGCCGGCCCGTCGGCGATCCGGGGGGCGCCTGGGGCGGCGGCGCCC
>NZ_JBKFBI010000200.1:0-8009 GCF_053346095.1 Methylobacterium sp. A52T
CGGGCGCGGACTGGCCGACGAGACGGAGCGGGCGGCGCAGCGCCCCGAGCCGCTCCCGCAGCGCCCGGTCGACGGCCTCCGCGGCCGCGCGCTCCACGAGGGCGGCCGCGTCCGGCTCCGCGGGCTGCCAGGGCCGGGCGCGGCTGCCCCAGACCGGATGCGGCATCGCCAGCGGGACCACGCCGCGCAGGGTCTCGTGGCCGTCTCGCGCGTCCCGGCTCCAGGCGAGGGCGACGGCCACGGGACGGCCGGCCGGGCGGTGCTGGGCGAGCGGGAGGAGGTGGTCCGGGTCGCGCAGCGGGTCGGCCACCGCGTTGCGCACGAGCATGGCCCGCCACGCGGCGACGGAGGCCGCGTCGACGGCACCGGGTCGCCGCAGATCGACCCGCCAAGTCCCGGTCTCGGCACCGTCCTCGGCACCGGCTCCGGCTTCCGGATCCGCCGCGCGGTCCGGCTGCTCGGTGAGCCCGCCCTGTATCACGGTGAAGCGTCGCGCCATCCGCGTGTCCTGCCTCTCGACGATCCGTCCCGATCCGGGACGGTCCGGCGCCTCCGGGGCGCCCTTCGCGTCGAGAGCTTCAAGGACGGTGCCGACCGCCGGCGTCAGGGGCCGGGGATCGCCAGGGGATTGTCGGTGAGGGCGGCGGCATCCGGCGCGTCGACCCGGGGGCGGCCGAGGAAGGCGTCCCAGAGCTGGCGCACGAAGGCCGGATCGAGGTCGCGCAGGATCAGGACGAGGCGCGAGGTGTGGTCGGGGTCCGGCCATGCCGGCAGGGTGACCGGCGCGTGGAACACGTGCTGGACGCCGTGGACGACGAGGGGACGCTCGGGGTCGTCGGCGAGGGCGACGAGGCCCTTGAGCCGCAGCAGCTTCGGCCCGTGGCCGGAGCGCAGGAGATCCATGAACATCTCGAAAGCGGGGCGCGGCACGGGCGCCGCGCTGGTCAGGCAGATCGCCCGGATCGACGCGTCGTGGCGGTTCACGTCGGCGTGGTGGTGATGCGCCTGCTCCAGGGCCGCGTCGCCGAGCCACGCGCGCACGTCGGCCGTCTTGCCGTCGAGGCCGAACAGGCCGCCGAGGAGCGTCTCCACGGGGGCGTCCGGCGCGACGATCGGGGCGGCCGGGTTGAGCGCCGCGAGGCGCGCGCGGATCCCCGAGAGGTCGCCCGCGAGGTCGGCCTTGGTCAGCACGATCCGGTCGGCGACCGCGGCCTGCCGCAGGGCCTCCGGATGGGCGTCGAGGGTCGCGGCGCCGGCAGCCGCGTCCACCACCGTCACCACCGCCTGGAGGCGGTACCGCAGCACGAGGTAGGGATGGTAGATCAGCGCGTGCAGGATCGGCGCCGGATCGGCGAGGCCCGTCGTCTCGATCACGACCCGACGGAACGGCCGGATCCGGCCGTTGTCGCGCTTGCGCAGAAGGTCCTCGAGGGTCGCGATCAGGTCGCCCCGCACCGTGCAGCACAGGCAGCCGGCGCCGAGCAGGATCATGTCCTCGTCGACGGTCTCGATCAGCAGGTGGTCCAGGCCGATCTCGCCGAACTCGTTGACGATCACCACCGTGTCGGCGAGCGCGGGATCGCGCAGCAGCCGGTTCAGCAGGGTGGTCTTCCCGGCTCCGAGGAACCCGGTGAGCACGGTCAGCGGGATCGGCTCCGGGCGGCGCGGGTCCGGAGCGGGGATGGGAGACTCTGACATAGGCGGCGAAGTGGGGTGTGTCGACGTCCGCGGCAACGCGGCGGTGCGCCGAGCACCGGAGCGGGCCTACTCGTCGGCCGCGGCCTTCTTGGCGGCCGGCTTCCTGGCCGGGGCCTTGGCCGCCGCTTTGTGGGACGCCGTGTCGGCCTTGGCGGGCGCCGCCTTGTGGGCGGCCGCCTTCGGCGCCGGCTTGGTCAGGCCTTTCCCGGGCTTGGCCTCCGGCATCCCGGGCGTGACGTCCGACGTGTAAGCGCTGGCGTTCCGCGGCACGCCGTGGCCCGGCTTCGCGGCGACCTTGGGAGCGGATTTGGCGGCCGCCTTCGCGGCCTCGGCCCGCTCCAGGCGCGCCGCGCGCGCCTGCTTGGCCGCCTCCAGGGCCGCCGCGCGCTTGACCTTGGCGGCCTCGAGCTTGGCGGCGCGGGTGTTGGCGGCGGCGGCCTTCTGCTCGGCCTCCTGCGCCTCGAGGATCTGCTGGCCCTCGGCCGGGTTGCGACCGACCCAGACGGCGATCGGCTGGAGCGGCGCCCGCGGCGGCAGGGACCGCGCCCGCAGGGCCGGGTTGGAGAACGCGGCGAGCGCCAGGGCCGGCGAATTCGCCGCCGAGCCGCCGATCAGCTGCGCGGCCGAACCGGGGGCGCTCAGCGCGCCGGGACCGTCCTCGATGGCCGGGGGCTTCTTGCCGCCGCACACGAAGGGACGCATGTCCGGCGGCGCCGGGATCGCGGAGGCCGGCAGCGCGTCGAGGGTCGGGCTGGTCCAGCCGGCGCTCTGGCCGAAGGCGTAGTCGAACAGGTCGGCGGTCTTCACGTCGCGCTCGCGCGGGGTCGGCTGCCCCATCACGATGGTGACGATCCGCCGGCCGTTGCGCGTGGCGGTCGCCACGACGTTGAAGCCGCCCGAGCAGATGAAGCCCGTCTTCATCCCGTCCGTGCCGGGGTAGCGCCCGAGCAGGCCGTTGTGGTTCGCCATCACGGCGCGGCCGAACTGGATCGCCGAGATCGAGAACAGGTCGTGGGAATCCGGGAAGTCGCGGATCAGCGCCCGGGCGAGGACCGCCATGTCGCGGGCGGAGGTCCACTGGCGCGGGTCGGGCAGGCCGTTCGGGTTGAACCAGCGGCTGTCGTGCATGCCGATCCGCTGCCCGGTCTCGTTCATCAGCGCGGCGAAGTTCTCGACGGATCCCCCGAGCGACTCGCCGATCGCGTAGGCGACGTCGTTCGCCGATTTGACCATGATGATCTTCAGGGCGTTGTCGAGGGTGAGCTGCGTCCCCGGCTTGAAGCCCATCTTCGAGGGCGGCTCCGCGGCGGCGGCGGCCGAGATGGTGATCATCGAGTCGAGCGAGACCTTGCCCTGCCGGACGAGGTCCAGGGCGACGTAGGTCGTCATCAGCTTCGTGATCGAGGCCGGGTACCAGGGGTCGGTCGGCGCCTGCGCGTAGATGACCTTGCCGGAATCCACGTCGGCCACGAGGATCGGCACCGTCACGGCGTTCGCGGCGCCGATCCCGACCAGGCCCGCCCCGAGCAGACCCGTCAGCGCCGCAAGCCCGACGGTGAGGCGTCGGTAGAGAGAAGAGGACATTCGAGCCCGACTCGTCAGAGGATCGCCTGGATCGACGCCGTGGGGCGTCGGATTTCCGGCCGGCCAGCCGGAGAGCGGCGCAGCCCGGTCGGCCGAAGGCGGTCGCCGGACTGCATGTCGGCATGAACGAGCCTACCGTGGCAAGAGCAAGGCGAGATCACATCGCGGGTCTGCACGGCGCGGTTGTCGGTGGCCCGCGAGGGCGGCACGGCTTATGTGCAGACCGGGCGCGCGGGCCGGATCGCGCGCGACGTTGACTGGGACGGGTGACTGGGACGGTTGTGGCTTACGCGGTCAAGGAGATCTTCCACACGCTCCAGGGCGAGGGCGCGCAGGCGGGCCGTGCCGCCGTGTTCTGCCGCTTCGCCGGATGCAACCTCTGGTCCGGGCGCGAGGCCGATCGCGCCGCCGCGGCCTGCCGGTTCTGCGACACCGACTTCGTCGGGATGGACGGGGAGGGCGGCGGGCGCTTCGGGGACGCGGCCTCCCTCGCCGACGCGATCGCCGCCACCTGGGCGGGCGGCGCCGCGAACCGCTACGTTGTCTTCACCGGGGGCGAGCCGCTGCTCCAGCTCGACACGCCGCTGATCGAGGCCGTCCACGCGGCCGGGTTCGAGATCGCCATCGAGACCAACGGCACGCTGCCGGCGCCCCCGGGGATCGACTGGATCTGCGTCAGCCCCAAGGGGCGCAACGCCCTCGCGCAGGTCTTCGGCCACGAGCTAAAACTCGTCTACCCGCAGGCGGACGCCGATCCCGCGGCCTTCGTGGATCTCGCCTTCCAGCACCGCTTCCTCCAGCCCATGGACGGCCCCGACCGGGTCGCCAGCACCGAGGCGGCGATCGCCTATTGCCGGCGGGACGCCCGCTGGCGGCTCTCGCTGCAGACCCACAAGATGATCGGCATTCCCTGAGAGGCCCGGATTCGGTCCCGGGATCGGGTTCGGACGAAGTGATCGCTAAGCCGGTGCCGCACGAGGCGCCGGTCCCCTCTCCCGTGCGGGAGAGGGACAGGGTGAGGGATCAGGGCCATCCGGACGAGTCGCGGCCTGTCGGCAACCCGAGCGCGCGCCTGATCCTGAAGCTTCTCGTCCCTCACCCCGACCCTCTCCCGCACGGGAGAGGGGGTACGGCGCGGTCGTCTCGACCGGGATCGCCCTCTCTCCGAACCGTCAGGGCGCGATCGGGGACGGCACTACCTGACGACAGCCCTCCGCTGCGCGCGCGCCGCGCGGATCGCCGAGCGCGCGTACCGTCCGCCCGCGCGCGGCGGATCGGGATCCTGGCCGTCCAGCACAGCGCGGCGCAGGGCCGCCAACGCGGGATCGCCCCATCGGTCGAGGACGCGTCCGAACGCGGCGTGGCGCCCGGCATCGAACGGGACCGGTCGCCCGGCCCCGTCCCGCGCGGGATGGGCCGGATGCAGCGTCCCGCAGGGTATCCAACCCGGCGGGATCGGCGCGGTGGCCGCGTGGGTGCGTGCGAGCCGCAGGAGTTGCGGCAGCGCGTGGCACCGCGGACCGGGCCCCGCGGCCGCCCGATCGGCCTCCGGCGCGAAGACCTCGACGCGACCGATGCGGGTGATGACGATCTGGTCCAGGCCCGAGATGACAGCGGACGGCATCGCCGCGGCGCCGGCGGCGAGGAGCGGTCGGCCCGCCAGCGCCCGCAAGCGGGCGATCCGCGCGGGGTCGGCGGTCCGGATGCAGGCATCCGCGGCGCGCAGACCGAGGCCGAGATCGAACAGGCGCGCGGCGCGGTCCTCCGGCCGGATTGCCGCCCCGTCGGGACCCAGTTCGGTCAGGACGGCGCGCCGGCCCATCGCGCAGGCGGCCTCGGGAAGGCAGAGCGCGACCGCCTGGCTCCAGCCATCGGCGAAGCCGGTCTCGTAGGCGAACGGCCTGAGATCCGGATGCGCCCGGACCGCGAGCGCGCCGCGGGCCGTGCGGAGCCCGATCGCGTCGTCCGCGAGGGCCCATGCCGGCTCGTCGGGTTCCCGCGCGAAAACGGCGGGGGGTCCGTAGCCGCCGGGGCTCCACGTGCAGGCCGGATCGGCCAGCTGGGCACGGAGCAGGCCGTCCACCGCGGGTCCGGCTCCGCCCGTCATCGGCTCCCCTCGTGCACGCCACCGCAGCCCGCACGCCTTGACACGGACGGCGAATGACCGGAAGTCGCGGTGCATCACCGAGGTTGTGGTCGGCGAGGCGGGCACGCGATCCGGAACGACCGACGCGGAGACGTCCGCTGGGCCTCGCGACGGGATCCGCAAGAAGGGCGCTGGCATGGACGTCATCGAGACCGAGATCCCGGACGTGAAGCGCATCGTCCTGAAGCGCTTCGGCGACGCGCGGGGCTGGTTCTCGGAGACCTTCCGGGCCGACACCCTGGCGCGGGCCGGCATCACCACGCCGTTCGTGCAGGACAACCAGTCCTTCTCGGCCCCGCAGGGGACTGTCCGCGGCCTGCACTTCCAGATCGCCCCGCGCGCGCAGGCCAAGCTGATCCGCGTGCTGCAGGGCGCGATCCTCGACGTCGCGGTCGACATCCGCAGCGACTCGCCGACCTACGGGAAGTACGTCGCCGTCACGCTCGACGCCGAGAACGGCGAGCAGCTCTACATCCCGCACGGCTTCGCGCACGGCTTCTGCACCCTGACCCCCGACGTCATGGTCGCCTACAAGGTCGACGACTACTACAGCCCCGAGCACGATCGCGCGCTGTTCTGGAACGATCCGGCGATCGGGATCCCGTGGCCGGTCTCCGGCGAGGCGGCGATCCTGTCCGACAAGGATCGCCGGGCGCCCAAGCTCGCCGATCTCGGCCGCGTCTTCTGAAGAGCGCGGCCCGGCCGCAATTTTGTCACGACGGCCGGTCTTAGGCTGCCCCGGCTTTCTCAGTTCTCGATCGATCCGAAGAGGTAATCCGCCATGCGCATCCTGGTGACCGGAGGCTGCGGCTTCATCGGCTCGGCGCTGGTGCTGCACCTCGTCAACGATCTCGGCCATGACGTCTGCACCCTCGACGCGATGACCTACGCGGCCAACCCGGTCTCGCTGGCGCCGCTCGCCGACAACCCGCGCCATCGCCTGGTCGAGGCCGATATCTGCGACCGCGCCGCCGTGCAGAAGGCCTACGCGGACTTCAAGCCCGAGGCGGTCATGCACCTGGCCGCCGAGAGCCACGTCGACCGCTCGATCACCGATCCGGGCGCTTTCGTGCGCACCAACGTGATCGGCACGCAGACCATGCTTGACGGCGCCCGCGGGCATTACGAGACGCTGCCGGAGGCCGAGAAGAAGACCTTCCGCTTCCTCCACGTGTCCACCGACGAGGTCTACGGCTCGCTGCCGCCGGACGCGTTCTTCACGGAGGAGAGCCGCTACGATCCGCGCTCGCCCTACTCGGCCTCGAAGGCGGCCTCCGACCACCTCGCCCGCGCGTGGCACGAGACCTACGGCCTGCCGGTCTTGGTGACCAACTGCTCGAACAATTACGGGCCGCGTCACTTCCCCGAGAAGCTGATCCCGCTGATGATCCTCAACGCCCTCGAGGGGAAGAAGCTGCCCGTCTACGGCGACGGCCTCAACGAGCGCGACTGGATCCACGTGGAGGACCACGCCAAGGGCCTCGTGGCCGTGCTGGAGCGCGGCCGGATCGGCGAGACCTACCTGCTCGGCGGCCGCGCGGTGCGCAACAACCTCGCGGTGGTCAAGGCGCTGTGCGCGGCCTTCGACCGGCTGCGCCCGCAGGGCGCGCCGCACGAGCAGCTGATCAGCTTCGTGGCCGACCGCCCGGGCCATGACCGGCGCTACGCGATCGACTGCACCAAGGCCGAGACCGAGCTCGGCTGGCGCCCGCAGAAGACCTTCGAGCAGGCGCTGGAGGAGACCGTGGCGTGGTACCTCGGCAACGAGGGCTGGTGGCGCCCGATCCGCGAGGGCCGCTACAAGGGCGAGCGCCTGGGGCTCAACGGCTGATGGACGTCCTCGTCCTCGGCGGCGCCGGCCAGGTCGGCACCGAGTTGCAGGCCCTGACTTGGCCGGACGGCGTCACCGTCCACGCGCCGGGCCGCGCGGATCTCGACATCACCGACGCGGACGCCGTCGCGGCGGCGCTCGCCGCCCGCGCCTACCGGGCGGTGATCAACACCGCCGCCTACACGGCGGTCGACAAGGCCGAGTCCGACGTCGTCGCGGCGTGGCGCCTCAACGCGCTGGCCCCGGCGATCCTGGCGGCCGCGACCGCCGCCAAGCGAATCCCGCTGGTGCACGTCTCGACCGACTACGTCTTCGCCGGGACCAAGCCCGACGGGGCCTACGCGCCCGACGCGCCGATCGACCCGCAGAGCGTCTACGGTGCCAGCAAGGCCGCCGGCGAGTTGGCGGTGCGCACCGGCAACCCGCGCCACGCCATCGTGCGGACCGCCTGGGTGGTGAGCCCGCACCGAGGCAACTTCGTCAAGACGATGCTGCGGCTCGCGGCGGAGCGCGACGCGCTGACCGTGGTGAACGACCAGCACGGCTGCCCGACCTCGGCCGCCGACCTCGCCGCGGCCCTCGCGACGATCGCGCAGGCCATGGCCGCGGATCCGGAGGCGCCGACCGGCACGTTCCACTGCGTGAACCGGGGCGACACCACGTGGTGCGGCTTCGCCGAGGCGATCGTGGCGGGCTCGGCCCGGCGCGGCGGGCGCTCCGTGCCGGTCAAGGGCATCCCGACCTCCGCCT
>NZ_JBKFBI010000201.1:0-7864 GCF_053346095.1 Methylobacterium sp. A52T
AACAGTGGATGCGGGCTAGCAAGTGGATGATCCGCGGTCAGAAAATGAATTAAGGGGTCAATCTTACCGAGCGGAAAATCGGGAAGCTGACGTAGATACCAGCTCGCGTCGAACAACGGGTGCGGGTTACTCCCGTTACGCCACCCGATATTCATGTAATGATCGACGGGATCGATTGCGCCGAAATCGGAATCCAAATAATGGCTTCTATACCATTCTGCGTCGATTAGTGCGCGCGCACGCTGAGAGATATTGCCGTTTTTCAAATTTGTCATCGCTTCGGATCTATCTTTGTAGTCGTCGAGATTTTCGGCCTAAAAACGTTCTCAACCAGCTTCGCGAAACTTATTTTTCAGATCCTGACGAGGTGTAGAATAAGGCCTCGTACCCTCCGTCCATAAGCGTGCGGATACGAGGTTTGCGAAAAATCTGAAACATGTAGGGCGTTGAAATTTACGTGTGCGGGTCACATTTCCCAACATGGCCCATCTTGAAACCATACGCCCAGACCCAAATCTTCCTTCAGAATTCCAGCAGATCATAACATGCTCCCAAGCTTATCCTCGTTGCGTGGGAGGTTGATTGCGACAGCGCTAGGGAACGGATTTGAAGGCGCAAAATCGTTAATTAGGAACCGCCGAGTGTGATGGAGGCCGAAGATTATTGCGTGCCATCTTAAACCGAGTGCAGACAGGGCATCTTCGGTTTTCTGGCGATAGGAGTCCGGACGCGCGGTCATGAAAACGATTTGGGCTCCGCTATTAAGAAGTGTTCGTACCGTTTCGACGTTCTCGATAAGTGGCACATCAGGCTCACTCCATAACGGCGGTATATAAGCGCCGGCGTTGCGAAAGATAACCCCGTCAAGGTCAACTATGTAGACGGAAGACCGGTTTCGAAACTCCTGCCAAGCCTCGAGCGTGCCCACGTCCTCGTAGTTCTTCACCGAGATGCCGCGGAAGACTTCGCCCTGCCGAATCAGCTCAAATAACACATGAGAAACGAAGGGTTCGCCCTCCACATGTGACCGCATCACGGTCTCGTACGCTGACGCAAACAAACTTGCTGAGCGGACGCCGTATCCACCTACGGAAATATGGTTTGAACACACAATTTTCTCAAGTATCCCTGTAACAATATTATTTTCGTTTAATTGCACGAAGCTTTTCCCCGGAATATTCCGAGTAGCCGGCGCCTGTCGAAGATCTACAGTGCAAACAATGTTGTCAAAGAGGTCCTCTCTACTTTCGAACCAGCTGTCGCAATCTTTTATGAAAATGGGGCCATCAATTTGTGCGCGCCGGATAATTTCAAATACGGTCATAGCAGGACCGCGGGTGACGTCGTCGAATACTACTAT
The DNA here is from genome assembly GCF_053346095.1 of Methylobacterium sp. A52T. Taxonomy (NCBI): domain Bacteria; kingdom Pseudomonadati; phylum Pseudomonadota; class Alphaproteobacteria; order Hyphomicrobiales; family Methylobacteriaceae; genus Methylobacterium; species Methylobacterium sp. A52T. The sequence continues at coordinate 1,361 of NZ_JBKFBI010000201.1, forward strand.
TTCAGGATGACTTCCCAGCGCGCGCCGAATGGCGCCCTCTCCGCCAAGATCCTCGTAATGTTCGCGGAGCACGCCAATAACGAAGCGGTGTTGGCGCCAGTCTGGGAGCGGCGTGAGTGCAAGCTCGAGCATAAGCGGGCCATTGGGTGCAGACAGCATCCATTTCGGTCTTGTTCCAGGGAATCGCGAAGAGCGTCCGGCGATTGGTAAGATTATCGTTCCGCTGTGAATCATAAAATCTATCCCTCAAGAGGTATGCTGGACTCGATGTATGCGGTGAGCCGATTGAAGGTTACTGGATCATGCGTGTAGGGCAGGACCCTTAGCGCCTGTAGCATCTTGAGTTGCGGTAAGCGCGCAAAAAGTTCAGGGTAGTGCTCTCTAACCCTCGATATAAGCTGCTCCGATAGATATCGACTAAAAATCTCAAGCAATCGGCCGCCGTGGGCTGGTCCGCGATCGACCCACAAAATATCTCGCAGTGTCCAACCGACTTCAAGATCAAATAATATTTTTGCTATATCGAGCCAGAATGTCTCAAGTTCACCATCAAGTACGTCGATAAAGACTAGTGACCCGTCTGTCCGAAAAATTAAGTTTTCTAAGGTCAGGTCTCCATGACATTCAGTGTGCGGAATTGCGGCCCAGTTGGCGTTCGCGAGTGCTGAAATTGCGCGATTTATAGTGGATTGGCTTTTGTGTGCGAGAGGATGGTGCAATAATTTAATTTCAATTTCCTTTATCTTCTGCGAAAAATTTAGATCCAGATCTCCAGCAATAGTATAGCTTGAAAATTCCTTGAACATAGAATAAAGTTGTTCGGTGAAATTTAGTACCCAGCTTGGTGGCTGACCTAGACATTGCGCCGCGAGATCCCTCCCTGCTATATATTCCATATCGAACGAGACAAGGCCGTTTTGCAGGTCGGTTGCGAATACACGAGCAACAGGGGCGATAGCGCTTAATCGTTGTTGCTTTTTGAATTGGCGTATTAACCGAGGGTTATAGTCCGATGAAGCAGAGACTTTTCTGACGAGATAGTTGTCACCAAGACGAAGGAGCTGTACTTGACAGCCAGAATGCCCTTTTAGGGTTTGAACGAGAGTATAATTCTCCGGCATCGTGAATCTGCCTAAGCGAAAAGTTCAGGAAACGCTCGAACTTGGCCAGTTTCACGCGCGGCACTCAACAGCTCACTTAGCCGATCTGTGCGATTTAGTATTGTTGCAAGTTTCGCGCGCCCGACATGGGGCTCTGCGCAAACAAGATTTCCGATTCTCGCTGCTTCGCGGAGGGTATGTTCTGCGCCTTCACTGTCGCCAAGCGCCAGGAGATGGATTGCGAAGCGGCTCTGCGCGAGTGCCACGCAGTCCGAAATCCAATTGGGTAGTTGGCGCATCTGCAACATGTCTTTCTTTAATAAGTCGATCAGCCTAGGATATTGTATTGCCGCGACCACTCTGTTGGGAGCCGGATCTAACTTTAGAACTGAGTCTTGCAAACCGCGCGCGCGCAAGTGATCATTGAGGATCCGCTCGGGGCCGCGATCTGCGAAGGAGCGTTCTGGATTGTGGTCCGGGTCCCAATAAGTCGGCAATTCGTTCCATAAATTTGCCGTGTACGACATTGTATCCGAATCGCCGACAAATAACATGTCGTTAGAATTCGTGTCTTCGATGCCGAGTATTCCGTAATACGGGTTCCATAAGGTCCAGAGTCGGTTTTTTACCTCCTCCGCGGAGAAGATTACGTCGGAAAAAAATTCTAGATCGGGGCGCATTCTGACCACGACGTCGTAAGTGAAACCCTGTTGTTGCTCGTGCGCTCTCCGCATCAAATCACAGCCGTGAATCTTGTAAAACATTGGAGCGGCATTCAGACCTGTTGTATCTGGAAAAAGGCGCTTTAGCCGCTCTACTTGGAGGTGGCCGTCGAAGTAGCTTGGTATAAATGGCTCAATACGGGTTGCAATTGGCGCGTAAAGTTCTTTAATTTCTGCTTCCGTTACAATATCATCTGCTGACGAGATTCGCTGAAGCTCTCCGAAAAGGTTGGGAAGGTCTGACTCGAAAAGAGAGCGCTCATCATTCATTACGTCGGGCTGTGAATGCCAATACTCTATAGGGAGCGCTAAATCAAAACCGGATGGCAAGAGGAGGATTAGTTTATTTGTGTTGCCAGCCCTATCCCATGCATCTACAAATACGTCCGCGACGTTCGGCGAAACTACATGTTTGATAAGGCTTGCATGTGCCTTTTTGTATGTTCGCATTTGCCCTGAGATGCAGATAGCGACTCGCACCAGCTTATCCCTTCTTTGCAAGCGTTGTTTTTCGATTTGACGAGAGGGCGGCGTTGGCCATTTTGGCTTAGCAGATTTAGGAAGTTTTTGCGCACATATGGACGCGATTGTCTTTTAGGTTGTGAGACGTGCCGCTTCATAGCACCGCTGGCGCTCGGAGTGAAACAGCCATCGGTCGGTCCGCTGGCGAAGGGTAGATCTTGGAGTGCACCCTATTGGCCGGACAGGCAGCGGGGCGGGTTTAGGCGCTCCGGCTGAGGTACTCTCGGGGTGAGAGCATGCGCAGGCCGGAGTGCGGGTGGATCGTGTTGTAGTCCTCGTACCAAGCCGGCAGAAGCCGCATCACGGTTTCGACGTCGGCCAAGATGGCCAGGTGGGCATAGTCCCGCTTGAGCGTCTTCACGGACGCCTCCGCGATGCTGTTGCTCTGCGGCGAACGCACCGGGGTGAACAGCAGCCGTAGGCCGAGCGCGGCGGCCGTCTGCGCTGTCTCCCTGGCGATGTAGGCGGAGCCGTTGTCGGACAGCCACTCGACTGGGTGCGGGGTCTTCGTCGCGCCGAACCGGCGCTCGCAGCAGGCGATCATCAGGTCGCAGACCATCTCGGCCGAGACGCCTGTCGTGGTCGCCGATCACGCCATGATCTCGCGGTCGCACGCGTCGATGGCAAACAGCACGCGGACGACCGCACCGTCCCGGCAGCGCAGTTCGAGGTGATCCGAGCACCAGCGCACGTTCGAGCGCAACGCCACCACGGTGCCGTCGTGGATGCGGCCGGGAACAGCTACGACAATCTATGGACGCCTCCCGCGGCAAGGCATTCCTCAGCGACGACCGCGGCCTTGGGTGCGTGCATCTATTCGGCCTGTCGGTGGAGCAATCATGCCCCTGGCCTCGATGGGGTCCGCTGTTTCCGTCCTCATAACGCTCGTGGCCTCGAAGGCCATGTCGTAGGTCAGGATCAGAAGCGGCGGTCCACGCCGTGTCGCCATCGTCGGTCACCTCGCACGCATCGCCGCTCGCGCGACGATCTCTGTCGCCCGCGTCAGGCGCGGGCGTAATCCTCCTCCCGCCGCAGAATCGCCCAGGCAATCCGCGCGGTCTTGTTGGCCATCGCCACGATCCCCTTGTTGAACCCGCGCTGGTCGATCACCGCCTGAAACCAGCGCGAGCGCGGATCAGTCTTCGTGGCCAGGCGCAAAGCGACCGCACGGGCGCCGTGAACGAGCTGGTGCCGCAGATAGTGGTTGGCCCGGCGTCCGACGCCCCCGAGCTGTGGCTTGCCGCCGGTGGAGTACTGGCGCGGCACCAAGCCGATCCAGGCCGCGAGTTCGCGCCCTGAGCGGAACTGCCGGGCATCGCCGACGCTGGCCTTGAGGGCGGTGGCAACCACCGGGCCCACGCCAGGCACTGTCATCAGGCGGCGGCAGACGACGTCTTCGCGGCAGATTGCCCGAAGCTGGTCGTCGAGCCGTTCAAGCCGCGTCTCCAGGGCGTCCAGCTCGTCGAGCAGGGCTGCGAAGGTTGCTCGCGCCATCGGCGACAGCTCCGCCTCGGAAAGCTCCGCCCGCACACGCGCTGGAAAGCGGGCCGCACCCTTCGGGTAGACGAGGCCGTACTCGGCCAGGAGCCCACGGGTATGATTGATCAGGTTCGTGCGTTGTGAGACCAGCCGATCGCGGACGCGATGAAGCGACTGCAGGTCTTGCTGCTCGTGTGTGGATGCCCCCTGTTTGGCAAGCATGATCTTTGAGGTTTCGGCGGGGTCTTCGATCGGACGTGTGTCAGGCCTCATGATGTGGCCTTCGATGACGCCACGGGCCAGTATGCTGTTCGGAAGGCTGGGTTCACATCGGTTCAGAGAGCTGCATGCGCTCGAGCCCCGGGTCTGAATGTCCCTGCCTTGAACTTCGAAGTCCGTGTCGCCTACTCCTCGTCGATCGCTCGCCCCGGCCTCGCGGCCACGACGTGCCTTCGCCCGCTCGGGGCTCCGGTCACGCCATCCGGTAATCTTCCTGCTTCGTCGTCACGGCCCAGATCATCCGCGCCATCTTGTTGGCGAGCGCGACCGCCGCGACCATCTTCGGTTTGCGCGTGACGAGGGTCGCGAGCCAGCGGTTCGCGCTCCCGCCCTTGCGAACCACCCAGCGGATCACGCTCATGGCTCCGACGATGAGCAGCCGTCGGATATCGGTCTGCCCCATCTTGCTGACGGAGCCGAGCTTGGCCTTGCCGCCCGTGGATCGCTGCCGCGGCACGAGACCGAGCCAGGCGGCGAAGTTGCGTCCGCTATCGAACGTGTCGAGATCCGGAGCGAAGGCGGCGACGGCTCCTGCGGTCACCGGTCCGATCCCCGGTATGGTGCGTAAGCGTCGCAGATCGGCGTCCGTCCGCGAGGCCGTCTCCAGTTCGTTGGCCAGCCGCTCGATCACCTGCGTCAGCCCCGCTATCTGGTCGAGATAGATAGTCCCCATCGCTCGCACCGCGACGGGCAGATCGGCGACCTCGTCGGCCAGAGCCTCTTCCAGCACCTTAAGGGTTGCCGGCCCCTTCGGAGCGACGACACCGAATTCGGCCAGATGGCCGCGTAGCGCGTTGATCAGCTGCGTGCGCTGACGGACCAGACACTGATGCGTCCGAAACGCCACCGCACGGCCCTGTGTCTCGGCACTCTTCACCGCCACGAATCGCATTCTCGGGCGCGCGGCCGCCTCGGCGATCGCCTCCGCGTCTGCACGATCGTTCTTCTGACGCTTGACGAACGGCTTCACGTAGACCGCCGGAACCAGCCGGACCTCGTGACCGCTCGCCTGGGCCACACGACCCCAGTGATGCGACGTCGCACAAGCTTCCATCGCCACGACGCAGGCCGGTTGATCGGCAAGGAGTGCGGCAAATCGAGCTCGCGACAGCGCGCGGTTGTAGAGAACCGTCCCATCCGGACCTACGGCGCAGACCTGAAAGCTGCCCTTCGACAGATCGACTGCCAACATGCTGATCGTCGTCATCGATGACCCCTATGATCGGTTCCGATACAACCGTCAGGCATACGAGATGCCGGTCGGTGGGGGGCATCCACCGCATCAGTTCAATCCGCGACTTGCTGGGCACGCGGGACGACGGCCTGGGCCGCACGCGCGTAGCCTGTCGACCGATCCCGTGCGACGATCTCCAGATCGGTGTGCGACGCTAGCCAAGCCTCGAAGATCGCCGAGTTGCGGTCGGGCAGAAGATCGATGGCACGATGATGGTCGAGGTCGACGACGAGCGTGCCCCAGGCGCGCCCACGACGCCAGGCCCAGTCGTCGACACCGATTGCCCGCGCTCGTGCAACGCGCGGCAGGGGCGCAGCGTGCATGAGGCGCAGCAGCGTCGAGGCGCTCGCCGGCATGGAGAGATTTGCCAGCAGGCGCGCACCGGCTCGAGCGTTGATGGCCAATCCGACGTGCTGCTGGGCCTTGGCGAGGCGTCGGGTTCGTCGGGCGTGCGGAGCCAGGAGAGAAGAGGCAGGAAGGCAGAATGTCCATCGGGGACAGGAGGGGTTGAGGCAGCGCAGACGCCGGACGGTGAGGTCGAGCCGAACGGCTCGTCCAAGGGAGGGTAGATCGGCGGGGTGCTGCTGATAGGAACCGTGCCGGGTGGTGCTCAGCGTGCCGCAAACGGGACATCGTCCTGCGCAGCGGCAGCCGCGAACGTGCATGACAACGCTCGCCTCATGCCCGTCTTCGATGGAGAGTGCCCGGCAGCCAGGACCCTCGTGCAGCCGCGCCATCGCCAAGCTCCGTCCTTCTCACACGAACGGAGAACGCACGGGGAAGCCACACGAAATGACGAAGAGCCAATAAATCTTCTATTCGCTCCAGGAGGCGCAGACCGTGATTGGGACCTGGCAGAATACCTACAAATGCATCGACCGTATTCGTCCTTGAGTTACCAACCGCCCGCGCCTTGTCACCTTCCCGGATTTGTCCGTCCGGCTACCCATGGCCGCCATCGTGCTTAGCCTCTCAAGCGGCTCGGTCCAGAATACCGGTCAGGTCAATTAAGGCAAGCGACCCGAAGCCGGGCATCAAATAAGAGCGCCTAACAAAACCATCGTTCGATGAAGCGCCAGATGATGAGGGCTGCGGCCAGCGTCGAGAAGGCGAGATGGATGTCGGCCCGTCGCTCGTAGCGAATGGCGAGGCGACGGAACTGGGCGAA
>NZ_JBKFBI010000202.1:0-7763 GCF_053346095.1 Methylobacterium sp. A52T
CGGGCCGGCCGCCGCCCCGGTCCCGCAGGCCGCGGCGGCGGCGCGGCCGAGCCTCGCCTGGATGCTCGACCGGAGCCCGGCGCTGGGCGCCGGCACCGCCACGGCCTTCGGGGGCGAGGCCCCGCCGGTCGCCGGCTTCCAGGTCGCCGCCGCCGCCCCGTCCCCGGCGGTCCGGGAGATCGCCCGGCAGGTCGCGCAGGCGGAGCGGGCGCGGGCCGCCCAGGTCCGGATGGCCCAGGCCAAAGCTGCGGAGAAAGTCGCCGAGAGAGTCGCGGACAGGACCGGCGATAAGGCCGGCGAGAAGGGGACGGGGGCGCCGGTCCGGATGGCCGCGGCCGAGCCCACGCCCGCCGCCCTCGCCCCCGTTCCCGCCCTCGTGCCGCTGCCGGTGGCCCGCCCGCCCGAACTGCGGCGCGCACCGGCGCCGCCCGCGCGGGTGGCGAGCCGCGCCCTGCCCCGGACCCGCGACGTGTTCCGCGCCGCGATGGCCGAGGAGCCGTCCTTCTTCGAGAAGCTGTTCGGCGTCGGCGCCGCGGCGCCGTCTCAGGACAGCCGCCAGGACAGCCGCCAGGAGCCCCGTCAGGCGCTGGCCTATGCCAGCCCGGACGCCCTGCCGCAGGAAGCGCCGCGCACCCGGATCAGCCCGGAGCCCGATTCGGTGGCCGGCACGGCCGTCTACGACATCACCGCCCGCACGGTGACGCTGCCCTCCGGCGAGGTGCTGGAGGCCCATTCCGGCCTCGGCGAGCACATGGACAACCCGCGCTACGTCCACCTGCGCATGCGCGGCTCGACCCCGCCCGGCACCTACACGCTGACCGAGCGCGAGCGCCTGTTCCACGGGGTCCGGGCGATCCGGCTCAACCCGGTGGGCGGCAGCGCCGCGATCCACGGCCGCGACGGCCTGCTGGCCCACACCTACATGCTGCGGCAGCCCGGCGCCTCGAACGGCTGCGTCTCGTTCCGCGACTACAACCGCTTCCTGCAGGCCTTCCTGCGGGGCGAGGTTCGGCGCCTCGTGGTGGTGGCCGGCAGCGGCGACGGCGGCGGCATCCTGAACCGGATCGGCCTCGCCGGGCGCCGGGGCGGCCGGGGCTGAGGATCCGCGGGCGCTGCGGCGCGCCGGGCCGGAAGCCCGAGCGTCACTAAAGTCCGAGATCACTTCGGCGCGGCGCGGCTTTACGCGCCCGCCCAAGCTGCCTTAACGGGGCTCAGACGCCAGCCCTGACAAGAGGCACCCGATGAAACTGCCCCGCCGCTTCTTCCAGCCCCTCGCCACCGGCGCGCCGGCCCCGTTCCGCGAACTGCCGGTGCGGCTGGAGCGGATGATCCACTTCGTGCCGCCCCACAACGACAAGGTTCGGGCTCGCGTGCCGGAACTCGCCGGGACCGTCGACGTGGTGCTGGGCAACCTCGAGGACGCGGTCCCGGCCGATCAGAAGGAGGCGGCCCGCAAGGGCTTCGTCGCCATGGCCCAGGCCACCGACTTCGCCGCCACCGGCACCGGCCTCTGGACCCGGATCAACGCCCTCAACTCGCCCTGGATCTTGGACGACCTGTTCACGATCGTGGCCGATGTCGGCGACAAGCTCGACGTCGTGATGGTGCCCAAGGTCGAGGGACCGTGGGACATCCACTACATCGACCAGCTGCTCGCCCAGCTCGAGGCGCGCCACGGGGTGACGAAGCCAATCCTGGTCCACGCGATCCTGGAGACCGCCGAGGGCGTCGCCAACGTCGACGCGATCGCGTCGGCCTCGCCGCGGATGCACGGCATGAGCCTCGGGCCGGCGGACCTCGCGGCGTCCCGCGGCATGAAGACCACCCGGGTCGGCGGCGGCCACCCGGATTACCGGGTGCTCAGCGATCCCTCCGGCGATGCCCCCCGCGCCACCGCCCAGCAGGATCTCTGGCACTACACGATCGCCCGGATGGTCGACGCCTGCATGGCCAACGGCATCAAGGCCTTCTACGGCCCGTTCGGCGACTTCTCCGACGGCGACGCCTGCGAGGCGCAGTTCCGCAACGCCTTCCTGATGGGCTGCGCCGGCGCTTGGACGCTGCACCCGAGCCAGGTGGCGATCGCCAAGCGGGTCTTCGCGCCGGACCCGGCCGAGGTCGCCTTCGCGGCCCGGATCGTCGAGGCCATGCCGGACGGCACCGGCGCCGTGATGCTCGACGGCAAGATGCAGGACGACGCCACCTGGAAGCAGGCCAAGGTCATCGTGGACCTCGCCAGGCTGGTGGCCGCGAAGGACCCGGAGCTGGCGGCAGTGTACAAGCTGGGGTGAGGGTTACCGAGCCCGCGATACGCCTTTCCCGTGCGGACTACTAGATTGGCGCATCGTGTGCGGCACAGCAGCGGCAGGATGAAGCGCGGGTCCCCTCTCCCGTGCGGGAGAGGGACAGGGTGAGGGATCAAGTCTGTCCGGAGAAGGCGTGTGCCTACACGCGCGTCGACGGCGTGCCCTATCCTGGACTTTCTCGACCCTCACCCCAACCCTCTCCCGCACGGGAGAGGGGGGCGCGTCGCGCTTTGCCGCCAGCGTCGACGTCCGATCGGAGAGGTTCGTCGAGACAGGCCCACGCAAGCGGAACGGCCAAATCATTCGCTGAATGAGCGGCCGAACTGCCGGAGCCGGGCGGTGAATAAGTCAATCCCGCAGGCCCGCAACCTGCGCCGCACTCAAACCTCGGCCGAAGCCAAGCTCTGGCGCGTTCTGCGAAACCGGGCCCTGAACGGCTGGAAGTTTCGCCGACAGCACCCGATCGACCGATTCATCATCGACTTCGCCTGCATCGAGGCGAGGCTGATCGTCGAGGTCGACGGGGCAACGCACTCGACCGCCAGCGAGGTCGCCCAGGATGCCGCGCGCACCGCGATCCTCGAATCGCTCGGCTTCGCCCTGCTCCGTATCTCGAACGCCGACATCCACGAGCATCGCGACGGCGTGCGCGAGACGATCCTGGCGGCCCTCGAACGCCGCGACACGGTCTAGAACCGTTCCCGATCGGGTTGGGACGCAGGCGATCGGCGAGCCCGTGCCGAACGAGGCGCGGGTCCCCTCTCCCGTGCGGGAGAGGGGCAGGGTGAGGGCTGAGAACAGTCCGGAAGAGTCGCGGCCTGTACGCGCATCGGCGGCCTGTTCAGTCCTGATCCTTCACGTCCCTCACCCCAACCCTCTCCCGCACGGGAGAGGGGGCCAGACGCGGCTGGCGAGACCGGGCTCGCCGTCCTTCCCGACCGTTGCAACATGGTCGGATACGGCTCTAGGCGGCGCTCACCCGCCGAACCGCGCTCGGTAATCCTGCGGCGTCGCCGCGACGTGCCGCAGGAAGCTGCGCCGCATCGTCTCCTCGGAGCCGAAGCCGCAGGTCCGGGCGACGCGCTTGACCGGCTGCGCCGTCTCGGCGAGCGCGCGCCGGGCCGCCTCGACCCGCAGGCGCTCCACGGCCCTGGCCGGGGTGAGACCGGTCGCCTCGCGATAGTGCCGGCTCAGGCTGCGCGCGCTCATCCCGGCCGCCGCGGCGAGCGCCGGCAGCGACAGGTCGCCGGACAGGTTGTCGGCGATGTAGGCGTGGAGCCGCCCGAACCGCTCCTCGCCCGCCTGCAGCGCCAGCGCCGCGCTGAACTGCGCCTGCCCGCCGGGGCGCTTGAGGAACATCACGAGGTGGCGCGCCACCTTCAGGGCGGTCGCGCGGCCGAGATCCTCCTCGACCAGCGCCAGGGCCAGGTCGATGCCCGCCGTCACCCCCGCCGAGGACCAGACCGGGCCGTCGCGCACGAAGATCGGGTCGGGCTCGATCCGGGCGCGCCGGTAGCGGGCGGCGAGCGCCCCGCAATGCTTCCAGTGGGTCACGGCCCGCCGCCCGTCGAGGAGCCCCGCCGCCCCGAGCAGGAACGCGCCGGTGCAGACCGAAGCGACCCGGCGGGCCCGGCCCGCCCGGGCCCGCACCCAGGCCACCAGGGCGGCGTCGTCGCAGGCCGCGACGACGCCGGGGCCGCCCGCGATCACCAGCGTGTCCACCGGTGCGTCGGGTTCCGGCAATGGGTCGGCCACCAGCCGCAGGCCCGCCGAGGCGGTGAGCCCCGGGTCGCCGGCCGCGATCACCCGCGGCGCGTAGGGCATCCCGGCGCCGCCGTGCTCGTTGGCGGTGGCGAAGACCTGGAGCGGCCCGGCCACGTCGAGGAGCTGCACCGACGGGAAGGCCAGCACCTCGACCGGGCGCGGCGGATCTGGCGAGAAACGAGGGCTCTTTGGCATTTCGGCCAGATCCTGACGCGCTAGGATCCCCCTGTCCACCACGGAGGCCCGGCATGATCCCGCCCGACACCCACCTGCAGATCGGTTCGCTCCTGTTCGAGGGGCTGGACCAGATCGACCTCACCGGCCCGTTCGAGGTCCTGTCCCGGGTGCCCAACAGCACCTACCGGGTCTACGCGCCCGGCCCGGAACCCGTCCGCGACGTCCGCGGCCTCCGGATGCTGCCGGATGCCACGCTCGTGGAAGCCCCGCGGCTCGACGTGCTGCACGTCCCGGGCGGCACGGGCCAGGAGGCCCTGATGCGGGACCCGGCCGTGCTCGGCTGGATCCGCGACCAGGCGGCCGGGGCCGGCCACGTCCTCTCGGTCTGCACCGGCGCCCTGATCCTCGGCGCGGCCGGCCTGCTGGTCGGGCGGCGGGCCACGACCTACTGGAACGCCGTCCACCTCCTCCCGTTCTTCGGCGCCGAGCCGGTGGACGCGCGCGTGGTGATCGACCGCGACGCGGACGGGCGCACCTGGGTGTTCGCGGCCGGCGTCACCGCGGGCATCGACGGGGCGCTGCAGCTCGCCGCCGCGCTGCGCGGCGAGGAGGCCGCCCGGACCATCCAGCTCGGCATCCAGTACGCCCCCGAGCCCCCCTTCGACAGCGGCACGCCCCACACGGCCTCCCCGGACACCGTGGCGCGGGTGCGGGCGGCGGCGGCCGACATCACGGCCCGGCGCGAGGCCACCGCCCGGGCGATCGCGACCGAGCTCGGCATCCGGATCCCGTAGGGGACCTCCGATGGGCCTCACCCGCGTTCGCGCCTTCGCGGCCGCCCTGGCGGCGAAGGACCGGGACGCCGTGCCGGCGCAGATGGCCGAGGGGGTGGTGCTCAACACCCTGCTCGCCGCAGAGCCCGTGCGCGGGACGGCGGCGATCCGGCCGGTGGTCGACGCCCTGCTGGCGGCGGTCGACGCCTTCGAGATCCGCGCGATCCTGGAAGGCCGCGCGCACGCCGCCGCCCTCTTCGGCGCGACGGCCGGCCCGCACCGGCTCGACGGGATGGATGAGTGGCGCCGCGACGCGGCCGGGCGCATCGCCGAGATGACCGTCCCGTGGCGGCCTCTGCCGGAGGCGATCGCCGTCCGGGACCGCCTGGCCCGCGCCGCGGAAACGCCGACTTCCGCGGCGACCGGGTGACACGATCCGTCATCGGACCTATCTGTCCGATCTGGACGGGTTGAACCATGTCGGACGTAACACTGAGAACCGCGAAATTCGCGATCGGCGCCGTGGTGCGCCACCGGATCTACCCGTTCCGGGGCGTCGTGTTCGACGTCGACCCGGTGTTCGACAACACCGAGGAATGGTGGCTGTCGATCCCCGAGGAGGTCCGGCCGCGCAAGGACCAGCCGTTCTACCACCTGCTCGCCGAGAACGCCGAGACCGAGTACGTGGCCTACGTGTCGGAGCAGAACCTCCTGCCCGACACGTCGGGCGAGGCCCTGCGCCACGCCGGCATCGCCGAGATGTTCGAGCGCGACGCCGCCGGCGCGTACCGGATGCGCGACCGCGCCACGAACTGAGGCGCCCCGTCCGTGAAGGTCCCGGCAAGCGGCGGGCGCTCGTCTGCCGCGACGGCCCGTGCCGCCGGACGAGCCCGCCCGAGGGTCGCCAAACCCCGCTTCGCCGCCGCGTTCCTGCGCGCTGGCCTGCTCGCTGGCCTGCTCACGGGCACGGCGCGCGCCAACGACAGCGCGGCCGAGCTCGATGCCGGCGGCCTCGTCCTGCGGCGCGAGCCCGGGATCGCGCTGGTGAGCGAGGACCTGTCGATCGCCCGCGACCGGATCGACGTGGCCTACCTGTTCCGCAATCAGGTGCAGGAGCCGCGCACGGTGCGGATCGCCTTCCCGCTGCCGCCGATCGACGGGCGCGAGCTCAGCTTCTCGGCCCTGGCGCTGCCCCGGCCCGACAGCCCGAACTTCGTCGGCTTCACCGTCACGGTGGACGGCAAGCCCCTCGAGCCCGAACTGGAGGAGCGCGCCTTCGTGGGCGAGCGCGAGGTGACGAACCTGCTGCGCCGGCACGGTCTGCCGCTGAACCCGCTGCGCTTCGACGCGATCAGCGCGGCGGCCAAGCGGATCGGCGCGCCCGAATGGGCCGCGCTGGTCAAGGCCGGGCTCTTCCCCGACGTCCCCGACACGCCGGACCGGATGACCGAGGGGCTGTGGCGCGGCGAGGCCAAGTTCCACTGGCTCCAGACCTTCCCGCCCGGGCAGGAGGTCCGCATCGCCCACAGCTACGCGCCGGTGACCGGCTTCCACCTGCTCGAGCCGAAGGCTGCGTCCCGCGCGGCCTACCGGGCGACCTACTGCCTGGACGAGGCGGGGCTCGCGGCGATCCGGCGCCTGCACGCGAAGGCGGCGGATCCCGGCGGCGCCCTGCGGGCGACCGTGGTGCCCTACATCGTCACCACGGCGCGCAACTGGGCCGCGCCGATCGGGCGCTTCACCCTGACGGTCGACAAGGGCAGCCCGGAGGCGGTCGTCAGCTTCTGCCGCACGGACATCCGGAAGACCGGGCCGACCACGTTCCGCTGGGAGGCCCGGGACTACGTGCCCGACCAGGACCTGCGCGTGCTGATCATCCAGCCGGCTTCGGCGACCCCGGGGACGCGTTAGGTCCCGTCGCCGGGCGGCTCGAACGCGAAGGGCCGGACCTCGCGGCCCGGCCCCCGGTACGGACCCGCCGCGCGGCGGGTCGATGGCGCTGACTTGTTACGGGGCGGCTTACTTGGCGGCCGGGGCCGGAGCCGCGGCGCCGGCGGCCGGGGCGGCGCCCTGCTGCTGCTCGAGCTTCTTGCGCATGTCCTCGGAGCGCTTCTCCAGCTCCGCCTGAAGCTTCTTCTGCTGTTCCTCGAGGACCTTCGGGTCGATGGCCGGGCCGTCGAAGGCCTTGCCGAAGCCGGCCAGCGGCACCGCGAAGGTGACCTCGCGCTGGGTCTGGTTCTGGACCGAGACGTTCAGGGTCGTGCCCTTCTTCATCGCGGCGATCACGCCGGCATCGACACCGCCGGCCTCGGCGAAGCAGCCGTTCGGGAAGCAGACCGCGAAGCGGCCGGCGGTCGCCGCCTGGCCGTCGACGCTGAACCGGATGCCCGGCTGCAGCAGCAGGCCGAGCGGCAGCAGGTAGCGCACCACGCGCACCTCCTGCTTCTGGGCGGCGTTCTTCATCTCGTAGACCGCCACGGCCAGCACCGGCTGGCCCTGGTCGGACACGAAGTCGCGGGTCGTGTAGCAGATGTCGGTGCCCGAACCCTGGTCCTTGCCGCAGACCTTGGTCCAGTCGGCCTGGCTCGGCTCGGACTTCACCGCGACGATCTGCGGGCCCGTCTGGGCGGCCGGGGTGTTGGCCGCGGGGGTGCCCGGGGCGGTCGGCGCCGGGGCGGCCGGCGCGGGCGCGGCGGGCTTCTTCGGCTGCGCCAGGGCCGGCGCGGCCGCGAGGCCGAGGCCC
>NZ_JBKFBI010000203.1:0-7725 GCF_053346095.1 Methylobacterium sp. A52T
GACCATGACGTAGGCGCCGCGCCCGGCCGGGTCGCCGAGCCGCTCGGCCAGCCAGAGCCGCTGCTGGCCGAGCGACAGCAGGGGCGGACCCGCATGCGGCAGGAGCGCGGGCGCCGGCTCCGCGTCGCGGGGCAGCGCGTCGATCCGCGCCGCGAGGTCGGCGAGGGTCGGGGCCGCGAACAGGTCGCGCAGCGGCAGGGCGACCCCGAAGGCGGCGCGGACGCGGTCGACGGCGCGCATCGCCAGGAGCGAGTGGCCGCCGAGCTCCAGGAAGCCGCGCCCGCGCGACACCTCGTCGAGGCCGAGGAGATCGCACCAGATCGCCGCGAGGGCGCGCTCCGTCGCGCTCCGGGGCGGCTCATCCGGCGACGGGGCACCCTGCGGGCGCCGGTAGAGGTGGAGGGGGGTGAGGTCGCCGGCCGCGAGGCCGTCCCGGCACGCGCCGCGCCGGAGCTTCCCGCTCGTGGTCTTGGGCAGGGTGCCCGGCGCCAGCAGGGCCACGAGTTCCGCCGGCTCGGCCAGCACCTCCGCCAGCGCGGCGTCGACCGCGGCGGCGATCTCCGGCGCGCGGGCGGCGGCGCTCCGGCCGATCTCGGCGGCGATCCCGATCGCCTCGCCCGCCGGTCCCTCGACCGCGAAGGCCGCGACGCGTCCCGGGCGGAGGGCCGGCACGCGCGCCTCGACCGCCGTCTCCACGTCCTGCGGATAGACGTTGTGGCCGCGCAGGATGATGAGGTCCTTGGCGCGCCCGGTGACGTAGAGCTCGCCGCCGTCCAGGAAGCCGAGGTCCCCGGTCCGCAGCCAGGTCGCGCCGTCGCGGGGCACGAAGGTCGCGCGGGTCGCCTCCGGGTTGTTCCAGTAGCCGCGCGCGACGCAGGGGCCGCTGAGCCAGATCTCGCCGACCGTGCCGTCGGGGCAGGGGAGGCCCGAGCGCGGGTCGACGATCCGCAGGTGCTCGGGCCGGACCGGCCGGCCGCTGCTCGCGAGGGCGGTCCCGGCCTCGTCGGCGACGGCGCGGCCGGCCGCCAGCGCCGCCGGCGCCACGCTCAGCCGGCGCCACGGCGTGCCCAGGGGCTTGGCCGCGACGAGGAGGGTCGCCTCGGCGAGGCCGTAGGCGGGGCTGAGCGCCGTCGGCGCGAAGCCCGCCGGGGCGAAGCGCTCGGCGAAGCGGGTGAGGGTCCGGGGCCGGATCGGCTCGGCACCGCTGTAGGCGACGCGCCACCCGGCGAGGTCGAGCCCCGCCAGCGCGGCGGCGCCGACGCGCTCGCAGGCCAGCCGGTAGGCGAAGTCCGGGCCGCCGCTGATCGTGCCGCCATGCGCGCCGATCGCCTCGAGCCACGCGGCGGGCCGGGCGAGGAAGGCCTGCGGGCTCATCAGCACGAGCGGCGCGCCGGCGAAGATCGGCTCGATCAGCCCCGCGATCAGGCCCATGTCGTGGTAGAGGGGCAGCCAGGAGATGAAGACGTCGTCCGGGCCGGGCGCGATCGCCTCGGCGAGCCAGCGGGCGTTGGCGACGATGTTGCCGTGCGTGACCTCGACGCCCTTGGGATTCGCGGTCGAGCCCGACGTGTACTGCAGGAAGGCGAGGGTGTCGGGCAGGCACGGGACCGGCCGCCACGCCTCCGCCCCGGCGCTGCCGACCGCGTCGACGCAGACGATCGCGCCCACGGAGCTGCCCGCGCAGGTCGCCGCCACGGTCTCGCGGTTCGCCCGATCGGTCAGGACGTGGCGCGGTGCCATGTCGGCGATCATCAGGGCGAGGCGGGCCGCGTGGTGCGGATCCCGCGTCTCCGGCGGGAAGGAGGGCACGGCGACGAGGCCCGCGTAGAGGCAGGCGAAGAACGCCACGACGTAGTCCGGCCCGCTCGGCAGGGCGATGAGCGCCCGCGCGCCGGGCTCGGCGTCGCGCTGGAGGCGCGCCGCCAGGGCGCGGACCCGCCGGTCGAGCTCCGCGTAGTCGAGGGACGCCCCGACCGCGCGCCCGTCCGTGAGGAAGCGCAGGGTCAGCCGGTCGGGCGTGGCGGCCGCCCGCGCCCGCAGGATCGCCACGAGGCTGTCGTCCGGCGCGGGCCGGTGCGGCGACGGCGCGCGGTGCGCGCGGCTCACGTGCAGGCTCTCGTGCAGGCTCACGCGCCGGCTCCCGCCTGGCGGCCGCGCGGCGGGGCGGCGCGGTGCTCCACCACGAGGCCGCGCTCGAGCTTCACGACCTGGTCGGCCCGTTCGAACCAGCGGTCGTCGTGGGTGACGACGAGGATCGTCCGGCCCTCGGCGGCCAGCTCCGGGAGGAGCGTCTCGTAGAAGGCCGCCCGGGAGTCGGGATCCTGGTCGGCGGCCCACTCGTCGAAGATCATGACGGGCCGGTCCTCCAGGCAGGCGACCAGGAGGGCGAGCCGCTTGCGCTGGCCCGTCGAGAGATCGCGGGTCGAGAAGACCCCGTCCCGGAGGCTGACGCGGCCGTCGAGGCCGAGGCGCGCCAGCCACGCGCGCGCCCGCGCCTCGCGCGCGGCGTCCGGCCGGCCGAGCAGCGTCTCGAACAGGTGGAAATCGGAGAAGACGGCCGCGACGTGCGCGCGGTAGCCGGCGAGGGCCGCGCCCGCCACCGGGCGACCGTCCAGGCACAGCGTCCCGCCGGTCGGCGGGTGCAGGCCGGCGATCACCCGGGCGAGGCTGGTCTTGCCGGAGCCGTTGCCGCCGACCAGGAAGGTGATCTCCCCGGGGCGCAGCGTCAGGTCGACCGGGCCGAGGTCGAAGCGGTCGCCGGTCTGCGGATCGGCCCGGTGATGGGTCACGCCCCGCAGGGTCACGGTGGCGTCGCGCCGGGGCGCGGCCGGGCCTGTCCCCGGATCGCCGACCGGCTCGGGCGGCAGTTCGGCGAAGGCCGCCTCGATCCGCCGCGCGCCGACGCGGGCGAGGTTGACGAGCGGCATCGTGTTCAGCACCGCCTCGAGCGGCCCCATCAGGTAGAGCAGCGCGATGACGTACCCGGTCGTCACCGCCGGGCTCTGCGCGCCGGTCCCGGGGACGAACAGCGCGAGCCCGATCAGGGCCAGGAACAGGATGCGGCCCCAGCCCGCCGCCAGCGCCAGGAGGGCGAGGCCGCGCCGGCGATGGTCGGCGACGCGGGCGATCGCGGTCGCCAGGACCGCGTCGAGGAAGTGGCGCCCCTTCTCCCGGTTGAGGCGCAGCTCCTTGGCGCCGCCGTGCAGCGCCTGGAAATGTCCCACGAGGCGGTCCTGCTCCGCCCCGGCCCGGGCGAGGTGCCGCGTGACGCGGCCGTAGCAGGCGGAGTAGCCCGCGGCCCCCAGGGCGATCGTGAGGGCCGAGGCCAGGAACAGGGGGAACGACAGGTAGCCGAGATAGGCGAGGGTCGCCGCGACCACCGCGCAGTTGGTGACGAGCACGGGCAGCGCGGTGAGGAAGTTGGCGACCTGGTTGGCGTCCTCGGTCACCAGCGCCTGCACCCGGGCGCTCCCCACCGCCTCGAGATCCGCGAACGCGGCGGCCTGGACGCGCGCGGCGATCGCGGACCGGAGATCGGCCAGCCCGCGCTGCCCGAGATCGGCGAAGAGGGCGCGCGAGACGACGAGCGCCGCGCAGGCGAGGAGGGCGGTCGCCGCGAAGGCGGCGATCCGGTCGGCCCGGGCGGGCTCGGACGCGTGGAGCGCCCCGTTGATGAGCACGATCAGGCCCGTCGTGGCGATCCCGCCGACGAGGCTCGCCGCCCCGGCCAGCACGAGCCGGGCGCGGGCGCCCCGCGCGAGGGCGCGCCACAGCGCGGTCCCTGGCGCGGCCCCGGGCTCCGCGAAGGCGAACGCCGCCGCCATCACTGCGCGCGGCCGGCTTGCGCCATCGCCACCACGACCTTGCGCGGGCCCTTGAAGGGTGTCCGCGCGTGGGCGGTCAGCATGTTGTCCAGCATCACCACGTCGCCGGACTGCCAGGGGAAGACGACGGTGTGCGCGGCGAGCACGGCGCGGATCGCGTCGAGATCCGCGTCGGGGATCGGGCTGCCGTCGCCGTAGTAGACGTTGCGCGGCAGGTCCGGCTCGTCGACGAGGTCGAGGAGGGTCGCGCGCACCTCCGGCTCGAGGTTCGAGACGTGGAACAGGTGGGCCTGGTTGAACCACACCGGCTCGCCGGTCTCGGGGTGGCGGGCGGTGCCCTGGCAGACCTGCCGGGTGCGGAGGTCGCCGTCCGGCTTCCACTCGCAGGTGATCCCGTGGCCGGCGCAGTACGCCTCGACCGCCCCCCGGTCCTGCGTGCCGAACACCTGCTCCCAGGCCACGTCGAGCCCGTTGCCGTAGTTGCGCACGTACATCAGGCCCCGCTCGGCGAAGCGCGCGCGGATCGGCTCGGGCACGGCGCGGTAGATGGCGCGGCTGTCGGCCAGCGGCGTCTCGCCCCCCTCGGCCGCCGCCTGCTGGCAGTAGAACCAGATCTTCATCGGCCAGTCGCGGGCGTAGGCCTGCTCGTTGTGCAGCGGGATGTGCTGGTGGGGCGGGTACTCGGTCGAGGTGTAGACCCCCTGGGTCACGGGGCTGCGGGGCGTCGAGCCGAACTCGTAGCTCAGGAGGTCGTGGCCGAAGCCCGCCGCGAAGCTGCGGAACGCGTCGGGCCCGTCGAGGCTGAAGCCGCGGAGCAGCAGGCCGCCCGCGGCGTGGAGGTGCGCCTCGGCCGCGGCCCGGATCGCCGGCAGCGCGTCCGCGAGCGCCGCGCCCGCGGCGCCCTCCGGCGGCGTGACCAGGAGCGGCAGAGGGCCCTCGTCCCGCAGGGGCTTGGTCACGAGTTCCATCACGGCGTCCTCCATGGTGACATCCCGTTCGTTCGCGCCGCCGGCCCGCGCGCCGCCGATGGGCGCGCGCGGCCGTCTCAGGCCGCGGCCTCGGCCCGCGCGCCGATCCGCCGGCCGACGAGGTCGAGCACCGGCCCCCGCCGCGCGTGGATGAAGAAGTGGTCGCCCTCGAACAGCGCGAGGTCGAAGGGGCCGCGCGTCTCGCGGCCCCAGGCCTCGAGGTCGGCGCGGGCGATGTCGTCCCGCGTCCCGCCGAGCGCCTGGATCGGGCAGTCCAGCGCCGGCCGCGCCGCGTAGGTGTAGGCGCCGCGCAGCCGGAAATCGGCCCGGAGCACCGGCAGCACCAGGGCCATCAGGGCGGGATCGGCCAGCGCCTCCGGCGGCGTCGCGCCGTAGGCGGACAGCGCGTCGCGCAGCTCCGCGTCACTGCGCGGGCGGCGGAAATACGCCCCGTCGCACACCGCCGGTCCGGCGCATCCGGAGGCGAACAGCGCGCGCGGCGCCGCGATCCCGCGGGCGCGGAGTTCGTGCGCCAGCTCGAAGGCGAGCAGCGCGCCCAGGCTGTGCCCGAACAGCGCGTAGGAGCCCGTGACGGAACCGGCGACCTCGTCCGCGAGGCGCCGCGTCAGCGCCCGCGGGTCGGTGCAGGGCGCCTCGCCGATCCGGGAGCCGCGCCCCGGCAGCTCGACGGGCCTGACGTCGACCGCGTCGGGCAGGCCGCGGCGCCACTGCGCGAAAACCGCGGCGCTCGCCCCCGCGTAGGGCAGGCAGAACAGCCGGATTCGTCCCGGCACGGTCACGCCCGCGCGCCGCCCGCGTCCCGCTCCTGTGCCTCCATGTGTCGGCGCAGGCTCAGGGGCCGCATGTCGGTCCAGACCTCGTCGATGTAGGCCAGGCAATCGGCCTTCGCGCGCGGATCGCCCACGGCGCGCCACCCGTCGGGGATGTCGCGGTAGCTCGGCCAGATCGAGTATTGCTCCTCGTGATTCACCACCACGTAGAACAGCGTATCTTCGCGATCGAACGCCATCGATGCATCCCGTTCAGGTGAAAGCTGCGACCAGCCTCGCCAATGAATCAATGAACTTCGCTTGTCGGCGCATAACATGGCCGAAAGATCGCCGGACTCAAGGGCCCTTCTACATATTTGAAATGTTCTAATTTAATTCATTACTGCTCGATCGTCCGAAGTGTTTTCCGGAGACCTTGAATCACTGTGGCGGTTCGCGCTACGCAGTGCGGCCGGCGGGTGCGGCCGGCGGGTACGTTGTGGTCCGGGGCTTGGCGGGGGACGCGGTCAGTGGCGTGTGCGCGAACCAGCTTCCGGTCGCCTGCGAGCGGTCCCGCCGGGGAAACGCGCGGCTCCCCCGAGGGAGGCGCCGCCCCCGTGCGCCGCGGCGGCGAGGATCGCCGCGCACCCCGTCGTGCGGACGAGGAGACGATCGGATGACCGCGCGCGCCGCACCGCTCTGCGACGTCATCGGGGTCGGCTTCGGGCCGTCGAACCTCGCCCTGGCGATCGCCCTGGCCGAGACTCCGGCGGCGCGCGGCCTCCGGTACCGCTTCCTGGAGCGGCAGCCGCACTTCCGATGGCACGGCGGCATGCTGCTGCCGGGCAGCGACATGCAGATCTCGTTCCTCAAGGACCTCGTCACGCTCCGAAACCCGACGAGCCCGCTGACCTTCGTGAACTACCTGCACAGCCAGGGTCGACTGCACGATTTCATCGATCTCGGGACGTTTCATCCCAGCCGGATCGAGTTCAACGACTATCTCCGCTGGGTGGCGGACCATTTCGCCGACCGCTGCGACTACGGCGAGACCGCGGTCGCGGTGGAGCCCGGATTGGGACCGGACGGGACGGTCGAGACCCTGTGGGTCGTCACCCGCGACGCCGCGGGCCGCGAGATCCGCCGCCAGACGCGCGACCTCGCCCTCGCGGTGGGCGGCGCCCCGCACGTGCCCGCCGCCTTCGCCGCCCTGGCGCGCGATCCCCGGCTCTGCCATTCGAGCCGCTACCTCGACCACGTCGACCGGCGCGGTCCGGGCAGCCCGCTCGACCTGTCGCGCCCGGGCGCCCGCGTGGCGGTGATCGGCGGCGGCCAGAGCGCCGCCGAGATCGGCCACGATCTCCACGCCCGCTTCCCGCACCTGCAGGTCGATCTCGTCTTCCGCGGCCACGCCCTCCGACCGTCGGACGCGACGCCGTTCGTCAACGAGATCTTCCACCCCGACCGCACCGACTTCGTGTACGCGCAGCCGAGCGAGCGGCGGGCGGCGATCGTGCGCAGCTACCGCAACACGAACTACGCGGTGATCGACGCCGACCTGCTCAAGGCGCTCCACGTCATCGTCTACCGGGAGAAGGTCTCCGGGCCGCAGCGCCTGCACCTGCGGCCGCGCAGCGAGATCCTCTCGGCCGTCGGCGACGCGGGCGGGATCAGGCTGCGGACCGTCGACCGCTACGCCGAGGTCGAGGCGGAGCGCAGCTACGACGGCATCGTCCTGGCGACCGGGTACGCGCGCGACCCGAACCCGGCGATCCTCGAACCGCTCGCGCCCTACCGCGACGGGCCGGACCTGGCGCGCGACTACCGCGTCCCGACCCGCCCCGGCTTCGTCCCGCGCATCTACGTTCAGGGCTACTCGGAGACCTCGCACGGTCTGAGCGACACCCTGCTCTCGGTCCTGCCGGTCCGCGCGCAAGAGATCGTCGACAGCCTGCTCGATCCGGACGGGCACGGGGGCGCGGTCGCCCCGGCGCGCGCGCCCGCAGCCGGCGGGATCCGCGCCTGGGAGCGACAGGGAGCGCATCCATGAGGCTCGCCGTCCCGCGGACCGGCCGGGCGCGGCGCGCGGAGGCGTGCCGCGGGCGGATCCGCCGCCCGCTCACCCGGCCCGGGCGCCGCCGCGACGGCGCACACGGACGCGTC
>NZ_JBKFBI010000204.1:0-7456 GCF_053346095.1 Methylobacterium sp. A52T
CTTTGCCGGGTACGCGCTGGCGACCGGCCTGCCGGTGGAGGTCGTGCCGGAGGTGGGCTTCAGCTACGACCGGCTGACGCGGGGCCGGGTGTCCGAGCGGGGCGGTCTGGTCGGGCAAGGTCTGGTCAACCCGGGCTTCGGCGGGCAGGGGTTCGCGGTGGCGGATCTCGACGCGGCGCGCAGCCTGGTCGGCGGGCGGGTGACGAGCTGGGCGTTGGCGGGCATTCCGGACCTGCGGCTGGAGGGTCGGGCGTACTGGGCGCACGAGTTGGCCGACACGGCGGCGGTGATCCGCTCGAGCCTGTTCGGGGCGGGGTTCGCGGGCCGGACGAGCGCGCTGGGCCGGGACGGCGCGGTTCTGGGGGTGAGCCTGACGGGGGCGGTCGCCGAGGGCGTGCGGCTGTCAGTGGGCTATGCCGGCGACGTCCGAACGGGCGCCACCGCCCAGGTCTTCTCCGCCGGCCTCCAGGCCGCGTGGTGAGGGGCGCCGCCTTTACCCGGCCGGCGCCGTGGTCCGGAGGCGCGCATGAGCGGAAGAGACGGCCCGGATGAGCCACCGCCCGAGCCCGCACCGGCAGCCCGCCGGCGCGGCTTCTTCCGGCGGGTGCTCGACGGTCTCGAAGCCGTCGAGCTGCTGGTCCAGGCGGGCCGGCTGGTCTGGTGGCTCCTGAGAGGCCTCTGGCTGGCCGCCGGCGCGATCGTGCGCCTCTTCGGGGATCGCTGATGCGCGGCGCCGGCAGCGGCGCGGGAATCGATGTCCGCGCGGATTTTTCACGGGAAACATCCGCGGCGCCGCCCGGCCCGCGCCACCGGCAGCCGGGAAACGTCAGCCGAACAGCGCCCGCGCCACGACCTGCGGGTCGATCGGCTTCTGGCAGAGGGCGACGGCGCCGTGGAGCGACGGCACGGCGACCGGATCGTAGCCGGTCGCGAACAGGAACGGCACGCCGCGCGCGTGCAGCGCGTCGGCCACCGGATAGACGAGCTCGTCCTGCAGGTTGATGTCGAGGACCGCGCCGTCGATCTCGGTCGTGCCGGCGATCAGCGCCAGCGCCTCGCCGACGCTCGCGACCGGACCCAGCACCTGGGCGCCGCCTTCCTCGAAGCCCGACTTGAGATCGACGGCGATGAAGTAGTCGTCCTCGACCAGCAGGACCCGCCTGCCGGCCAGCGCGCGTGGTTTCGAGGTCATGCGGGGTTGCCTGCGGCTTCTCCCTCGGGGAGCGGGATGTTGATCGAGCAATGTAGCGCCGTGGCGCCGAGTTCGTAGCTGGTCGTCGCCTTCAGGGCGTAGGGCAGGGCGTGCTCGATCAGTTCCCGCCCGTAGCCGCCCCGCGGCGCCGCGTCCGCCAGCTCCGGTCCGCGGACGAGGCCCTCCTCCACCCACTCCACCAGCAGCCGGCCGCCGCCGTCGTCCGCCCGGTAGGTCCGCCACGTCACGCTCAGGCGTCCCTGCGCGGTGGTGAGGGCGCCGTATT
This sequence comes from Methylobacterium sp. A52T, assembly GCF_053346095.1. Classification (NCBI taxonomy): domain Bacteria; kingdom Pseudomonadati; phylum Pseudomonadota; class Alphaproteobacteria; order Hyphomicrobiales; family Methylobacteriaceae; genus Methylobacterium; species Methylobacterium sp. A52T. Next base: position 1,479 of record NZ_JBKFBI010000204.1, read on the forward strand.
TCAGCGCGTTGGTGGCGAGTTCGTGCAGGGCCAGCGCGAAGGTCTGCACCGTCGCCTTGCGCAGCCGCACCACGGGCCCGTGCAGCCGGATGCGCGCCGGCATGGCCGGGGCGTCGAGGGCGGCGAGTTCCGTCTCGATCAGGGAGCGGAGCGTGATCGGTTCCTGATCGGAGCGCGAGAGGAGGCCCTGGACCCGGGAGAGGGCGGACAGGCGGTCGTTGAACCGCTGCCGGAACGTCTCGCCGGGCCCGGTCTGGGCCATGGTCTGCTTGGCGATGGAGCGCACGACGCCGAGGAGGTTCCGGGTTCGGTGCTGCAGCTCGGCGACCATGACCTGCTGCCGCTCCTGGAGCTGGCGCAGATCGTCGATGTCGGTCGAGGTGCCGAGCCACTCGACGATCCGGCCCTGCGCGTCGCGGACCGGCGCGGCCCGGGTCTGGAACCAGCAGAACCGGTCCTCGGCGGCGTTGCGGAGCCGGTGCTCGAAGGAGAGGTGGCCGCTCACCGGCGCGTCGCGCCACGCGGCCGCGGCGACCGCCTCATCGTCCGGATGGACCGCCGCCAGCCAGCCCCAGCCCAGGCTCGTCGCGTCGGTCTGCCCGGTATAGGCGTGCCATTGCGGGCTCGACCAGATGCAGGCCCCGTCGATCGCGGCGCGCCAGACGAGCTGGGGGATGCCCTGGGCGAGGGTGCGGAACAGTTCCTCGCTCGCGCGCAGGCGGCGCTCGGCCAGAACCCGCTCGGTGCTCTCGACCACGATCGCGATGACCCCCGCCGGGCGCCCGTCCTCCCCGAAGACCGGCGAGTAGTCGAGATTCATCCAGACCGGCTCGGGCCGGCCGTAGCGGTGCAGGGTCAGTTGCTGGTCCTTGTACGACAGCGTCCCGCCGGCGAGGCCGACGCGCATGACGTTGTCGTTGAAGTCGGCGACCTCCGGCCAGCCCTCGCGCACCTTCGAGCCGAGGAGCTCGGGATGGCGCCCGCCCGCGAAGCCCGAATAGGCGTCGTTGTAGATCATGATGCCGTCCTCGCCCCAGAGCAGCACGATCGGCACCGGCGATTGCAGCAGCGTGCTGACCGCGAAGACCAGGCTCCGCGGCCAGTCGGCGATGGGACCCAGCGGCGTCCCCGCCCAGTCGAAGCTCCGGACGAGGTCGGCGAGCTCGCTGCAGCCGGCCGAGAAGATGCGGGCCTCGCTCATGCGGTGACCGACTCGTGAGGCTCCGGCTCGGGCGAGCGCAGCGCGGATGGCGGAAGCCCGGTCCGCGACCGGTCGGGTCGGCCGGCCCGGCGGGCGGGTCGCGCCGACGCTACTACACCGCTCCTCTGCCCGGTAGGGGCGCCGCCGGCTCCGGCCCGGTCGCGTCGTCGGGCCGGCAGACGGGTTCTAGAGCCGTTCCGATCGGGTTGGGACGCAGGCGATCGGCGAGCCCGTGCCGAACGAGGCGCGGGTCCCCTCTCCCGTGCGGGAGAGGGACAGGGTGAGGGGTGCGACCTGTCCGGAGAGACCTGATCCCTCACCCCAACCCTCTCCCGTGCGGGAGAGGGGGCCTGGCGCGGCTGGCGAGACCGGGCTCGCCGTCCTTCCCGACCGCTGCAACATGGTCGGATACGGTTCTAGCCGCGGCCCGCGGGCTCCGGGAAGCGCCGGGCGAACCAATCGCGCAGGATCTGCCGCTCGTAGTAGAGGCCGCCAGTGGAGAAGCGGGGATTGGACGTCAGCAGGAAGTTGATGTCCGTCACCGTGTCCGCGCCCTGCGCCACGGTGCGGCCGCCGCGACGCAGGCTGTAGGCGAGGCGGATCCGCGGCGGCGTGGCGTCCGTCACGACCCGCAGGCCGGTCGGGGTCGCGAAGCCGGGCCGGTCGAAGCCGGCGAGATCGACGTCGAGCACCGTGATGTCGAGGCGCTCGTCCGGGCGGAGCCGCGCCGTGCCGAGATCCGTGAAGATCCGGGTCAGCTCGGCCAGGGTGACCCGGAGCGGCTGCCCGGAGCCGAAGCGGTTCTCGGCATCGGTGTACCGCTCCGGCGCGGCGTAGCGCACGGTCACCTGCGCCTGTGCCGCCGGTTGTGCCCGGGCCGGGGCCGCGAACGACCCGATCACCGCGAGCGCGGCCGCGGCCGCGAGCGCGGCCGATCTTCCGGCGAGACGCGTGCGCATACCGAACTCCTCTCCGCCTGTGGCGGCCTGACCGGGGCAGGCCTGCCGGGAAGAACCGCGCGAAGAGGGCCCGGTATCCGGTGCCCCGCGCGGATGTCCGGCTGCGACCGAATGGCGCCCGACCGTCCATAGTCTCGCCGTGATCCGGGCGCCTCGTAGCGCACCCGGCCCGAGGGGCGAGCCGGTCATGGGAGTCCGACGCGCATGATGAACTCTGTTCTCGCGCTTCTCACCGTCGTGGCAGTGCTGGTGGTCACGGCGCTGATCAAGCTGCCGCTCCTGCCGTTCCGCCTGGTCGGCCGCCTTCTGCGGAGCCGCCCGGCGGCGGCCTGACCCGCGCCGCTCAGGCCGCCGCGTCGATGACGAATTCCATCCCGCGACCCGGCCCCTGATCGGAATAGTCGACGAGCGCCAGACCGCGCTCGGCCAGGGTCGCCTCGACGGTGTCCCGCTCCCGGCGCACCATCTGACCCACCGCCAGCGGGGTCAGCCGGGGACTCGCGCGCCGCAAGCGGTCGACGCCGATATGGGCCGGCGTGCCCGTGTCCTCGGCGAGCCGGGCCAGGGCCAGACCCAGGTCGCGCGCCTTGGTCTCGGCGGCGGATCTCGGCTTGAACGCCATCTGCTTCTCCTTCTGCTCGGCCACCCGTCTCAGGCGGCCCGCCTGTCGACGCACACATCCGGGAAGGCCCGGATCCAGACCCGGCGGCCCTTGGCGTCGTAGACCTCGACCTGCCAGCCCGACCAGTCGAACCGCTCCACGACCCGCTCCATCAGCGCGAGCGCGACCCGATCGGCGTGGGCCCGCACCTGCGCCGCGTTCGGAAACCGGCTGCCGCGCAGATCGGTCACCAGCTCGTGGCCGTCCGTGCAGTGGAAGCGGTAAAGCCGCGTCGGCATTGAGCTTCCCTCGATCAATCCACAGCACTCCACCGCGATCCGGGAACGGGGCGCATCCGCGGTTGAACCCACCGCGCCGATGCGCTTTGTTCGTGATATGTTCTATACGGATTCGAACGGCGATGCACCCAGATCCCGAGGTGGCCCCTGCGGAGTTTCGTCTCAGGGAGGCCGAGACGATCGCCGGTGCCTATCACCGGGCCGCGAAGGGCGACGCGTGGACCGCTCTCGTCGCGGCCATCGCGGACGCTCTGGCCGATCTCGACGCGCTGGAGCGGCGCCTCGCCCGGCAGGGCGGGCTGATCTCGCTGGGCTACGCCCGCGGCCGCACCGGGGCGGGCGGGGTCCGGGCGCGGGGCCACTCCGGCCCGGAGGGTTGAGCGCCCGGCAATGACAGCGCGGTCGGCCGGGCGGTCGGGCGGTCGGGCGGTCGGCGGTGTCGCCGCCAGGGCGGGCGACACGCCTGCCGGGGTCAGTGGTCCGTGCCGCCGCGCCGCGCCATGGCGCCGGGCTGGCCGAGGCCGATCGCCTTGGCGAGGGCCGAGCGCTGCTCGGCGTAACCGGGGGCGACCATCGGATAGTCGGTCGGCAGGCCGTAGCTGTCGCGGTAGCTGCGCGGATCCAGGCCGTGGCTGGCGAGGTGACGCTTCAGCGTCTTGTAGAGCTTGCCGTCGATGAAGCTGACGATCCCGTCGTGCCGGACCGACTTGCGGATCTGGGCCGCGGTCGGCTTCTCGACCTCGGCCTGTGGGGCCGCGCCGGCCTGCGCCGCCGGCGTCCCGGCGACGAGCCCGCTGATCGCGCCGTGCACGCGCGCGATCAGGGCCGGCAGCTCCGCGGCCGGCACCGGATTGTTCGACACGTAGGCGGCCACAAGCTCGGCGGTCATCACGGCCAAGGTGTTGGATGTCTCATCGAAGGTCTCATTCATGATCGGACTTCCAGCGAGCGATTTACGTTCCCACGGTTTGGGCGCGGTAAGGGTTTAAACAGCGTAAATATAGAACGAAGACTCGATGAATATCTCGAGATTTTCTGGCACCGCGCGGGCGCGCGGTCCGTCGACCCGGTCGGACACCGTCGGGGATCGCGGCGCGCGCGGTCGCGGGTGATCCGGCTGCCCGCGCGGCAGCCCCGACCGACCGTGTCGGGCGAGCCGCGCGAACCGGCCGCGAACCGGCCGCGAACCGGCATGGAGGCGGCGGCGTATCCCGGGCGGCGATGGCTAGAGTCGGGGTCGGGGCGCCTCAGCCGGCGCCGTATCCGCCCTTCCGGTTGTCCGGCTGCGGCGCGGCCGGCCGGGTATCGTAGCCGCCGCTCTCCGGCGCCGCCTCGGTGGCGGGCTCAACCGGACCCGGGGCGTGGGGACCGCTGCCGCCGGCCGCCGGATCGGGGCGCTTCTCCGGGGCTGCCGGCCGGCCCGGCGGGACCGTTCCCAGGGCTTCCCGCGCGGCGTCGACATCCTGTCCCATCCGTCCCTCCCTGCGGTCCTTTGTGTAGGGCCAAGGCGGGAGGTCCCCGCATGTTCCCGGCGCGGTCGCCGGCACCGGCGTGCCGGGCGACGCGTCGGCGCGGCCTCATTTCCGCTCGCCGGTGGGGTTGGGCGTCGCGGACGTGTCCGGCGCGACCGCCGGATTGACGGGCGTGACCTTCGACCACGTGGCCGCGATCGCCACGATGGCGAGCAGCAGGACGATGAAGATGCCGATGAGGGTGAGGCGCTTCATGTGGCGGGTCTGGGTCTTCCGTGCGGGGCCTTGAGGGCGGGGAACGGCCGGGACGGCCGATCGATCCCGGCCCGAACGGGATCCCGCGGCCGCCGATCCGCGCGGCCTCGACCGTCACGACTCTGCCGGACGCGACCGCGCCAGGGCGGCCGCCGCGTGCCGGGCTAGGTCCTCGAGCCGGCGGACCGTCGCGTCGTCCGGGATGACCGAGGCGCACCAGTAGGCGCCGAGCGCGGCGACGGGCTCGGGCGCGCCGATCGGCACCATCACGAGGCTGCGCATCGAGGTCAGGCGGTAGAGGGCGAGCGGCACCCGGGGATCGTGCTCGATGTCCGGGATCACGATGGTCGCCGCGTCGAGCATCGCGCGGCCCGAGACGCAGGTCGTCAGCGGGAACCTGCGGCCGCGCCACAGCGGCTCGATCGCGTCCTCGGCGGCGTAGAAGCAGACGTCGCCCTCGCGCAGGACCACCGCGATCCCGTCGGAGCCCGCGATCGCCCGCGCGGTCTCGCGCAGGATCGCGACCGTGTCCTCCAGAGAATGGGCGGTCGCCAGGCTGCGACAGGCCAGAGCCAGGCCCGAGGCGGGATCCAGGGGGCGTTCCTCCGTGTGGGACGCGGCCGCGCGCACGCCGATCGAGCGGGCGACAATCCGTGCGGTGTCCCGTGCGGTAGTCGCCGCGCGAGCGTGACGGGCACCGGCCCGGTGGGCAACAACCTGGATCAAGCGCATCGCCGACGGGATCGGGCGTACCGAGATCGCGCGCCGCCGCGCGGAGATGAGCTGCCGCGACCTCCGCATATTGGTCGTCGCGGCGGAACCCCGCGACAGAAGTCGCGAAATAGTTCCGCGACACCGGATCACGACGCCGCGATGATGTGCTCCAGCGCACCTTTCGGTCCACCGGCTCCGGACCCCCGCCGGCGCTGTTGCAACAATGCACTATCGCGCCCTCACATCCTGACGTCCTGTCCGCCCCGCACACATCCCGTCCAACGGGAGACAGAGGACCAGATGATCAAGAAGCTTCTGCTCGCGAGCGCCGCCACGGCTCTCCTGACCGGCGCCGCCTCGGCCGCCGACCTGCCGCGCCGCGCCGCCCCGCCGCCGGTGTTCACCCCCGTCCCGGTCTTCACCTGGACCGGCGCCTACTTCGGTATCAACGCCGGCTACGCCTTCGACGCCAGCGAC
>NZ_JBKFBI010000205.1:0-7441 GCF_053346095.1 Methylobacterium sp. A52T
GGCCCCCGCCTCCGGAACAGGCCCTGCGCGCGCGGGCCGTCGCCCTCCGAGACCGCCGCTCCGGCGGGGCCGGCCGCGGGGGCATCGCTCCGGGCCGCGGCCTCGGCGGCGGCCTGGGCGGCGGTCTGCGCGGTGAGCACGGCGCTCTCCGCGCTCCGGGCTCTCAGGGCGTTGAGGCGGGCGACGAGGCCGCGGGCGACCCGCAGCGCCTCGACCTTCTCGGCCGTCGAGCGCGCGAGGTCGGCGTTCGAGGCCTGCTGCCGCAGGCGCGCCCGGTCGGTGAGGTCGATCAGGGTGTCGGCCCGCTGCGTCATCTCGCGGATCAGGCCGTCATTCTCCCGGGTCCGGCGGACGAAGGCGTCCATCTCGCCCCGGTAGCGGGCCAGCGCCCGCTCCACCGAGGCGGTCCGCGCGCGCTGCTCGTCGATGCGGGCGTAGCCGGCGAGCCGGCCGAGGCCGGCCTCGGCCCGTGCCGTCAGGCTGGCGAAGCGCTCGGCGTAGGCGGGCCGGTCCTGCGCGTCCGCGGCGGCGTACTGGTCGCGGACCAAGCGGGCGGTGGCGATGTCGTGGTACACGTCGGCGGCCAGGACCGCGCCGCGCCGGGCGCGCTCCTCCTGCGCCAGGAGGAGCCAGCCGGCCATGGCGATCGCGCCGGCGGCGAGGATCGGCACGCCACCGACCAGGGCGATCTTGGGTCCAACCCGCATCCGCGTCCCGACATAGGGGTCCGGCAGCAACTTAAGGCCGTGCCGGAGAGCGGTGCAATCGGGCGGCGCTCCGGCGACCGGATCACCCGGTGTCCGCGCGCAGTCTTCGGTCGATGCCGCCCGCTCCGTCATCGCGCGCGCAGCGAAGTGACCCAGGGCTGCGCGCGTCCGGCCGATGTCGCGCCGCCGGATCGCTTCGCTGCGCGCGCAGAGACGGCGTCGAAGCCATCCGCCACGGGCGGTCTCAGCGATGTCGGGATCGGGGCGGCCGCGGGTCCGGGCCGGCCAGCACCGCATCCTGCGCGTCACGCGCGCCATCGCGCGGCGCCGGCTCGCCGAACCGCTCGGCGCAGGTCGGCAGGCGCCGCGGAGCGGGATCTCCGCCGCGCAGCATGCGGCGCAGCGCGCGGAGCAGGTCGGGATCTTCGTCGGCACCGGGGTCGTCGCTGAAGTGCGGCATGGCGGTTCGCGCCCCTCACCGACGGGCGGGCGCGGCGTCGACCGCGATGAGCCGGACGCGACGGCCCGCCGAATCGCCGACCGGGCCGGCACCCGCGCAGGCGCCGGGCGGGTACGGCCAGGCCGCCCCGCCGCAGGCGGCGCCGTCACGGGCCGCCGCGGAGGCTTTCGCGCCCCCGCTGGCCTGCATCGGCACCGTGTCGGCCGCTTGGGTCCAGCCGACGAGCGCCAGGACGCAGAGCGTGCCGAATGCCGCGGCCGACGAGGAACCGATCACGTGTCGCATGGCCCGTCCTCCGGGCACCCGCGGCCCTCGGTCCTGCCACTCTGATAGGGGCGATCCGTCTCGCGAATATTGCTTCCAGCCCGATCTGGAGCGTGAATTGTTGCGTCACCCCGTCGCGACGCAACATTGAGCCGGGTCGCATCAGTCTCCCTCGGGCCGGAATATGTATCCGAGGCCCCGCACCGTGCGGATGTAGCGCGGATTGCCGGGGTCCGGCTCGACCTTCTTGCGGATGCGGTTGATCCGCACGTCGATGGCGCGGTCGAACGCGTCCGGGTCGCGGGCGTCCGCGAGGTCGAGCAGGCGCTCGCGCGAGAGCGCCCGCCGCGGATTGTCGGCGAACGCCTTCAGCAGGTCGAACTCCGAGCGGGTGAGCGCCTGCTCCAGACCGGCATCGTCGCTGAGGCGCAGGGCGTCGAGCTCCAGCCATTTCGTGCCGAACCGGATGCGGCGCCCGCTCATGGGAATCGGGGCCGGCGCGGCGGTCGGCGTCTGCACGCGGCGCAGGACCGAGCGCACGCGGGCGACCAGCTCGCGCAATTCGCAGGGCTTGGGCAAGTAATCGTCGGCCCCGAGTTCCAGCCCGACCACGCGGTCGATCGCGCTCGCCGTGGCGGTGAGCATGATGATCGGGATCGCGGTCCGGGCCTTGAGGTCGCGCACGATGGAGAGCCCGTCCTCCTCGGGCATGTTCAGGTCGAGCACGATCAGGTCCGGGCTGTGGCCGGCGAGGTGCTCCCGCAAGGAGCGCCCGCCGTCGCACAGGACCACCGAGAACCCGTGGAGCTTCAGGTAATCCCCGACCATCTCGCGGGTCGCCGCCTCGTCGTCCACCACGGCGATCGACGGGATCGCCGCACCGCCGCGGGCGGCGCCGGGGGCGGGGCTGTCTGGTATGGTCATCGCAGCGGTGCGCACTTTCCGGGTTCACTCTGGAACGAATGCAGGAATCGTATCGGCTCACGGTAGCGTGACAAGTTTTCAACACGATTTCTAGCGTACTCGTCCGATTGCGAGCAGCATTTCAGGTCATAGCCATGGACGATGACACCCTCACGCTGATCCCCGATGACCTCGACGAGGCGCAGCCGAGCGCGGGGGCCTGGGTGATCGCCGTGATCGACGACGATCCGGCCGTGCATGACGGCACGCGCTACGCGCTGGCGAGCTACACCCTCGACGGGCGTGGCCTGGAGATCCTCACAGCCCGCTCGGCCGCGGAGGCGCGGGTGCTGCTCGCCGAGCGCCGCGACGTGGCGGTGGTCCTGCTCGACGTGGTGATGGAGACCGACAATGCCGGGCTGGAGCTGGTGGACTACATCCGGCGCGAGCTCCGGCAGGAGACCGTGCGCATCATCCTGCGGACCGGCCAGCCGGGGCAGGCGCCGGAGCGGCGGATCATCGTCGACTACGACATCAACGACTACAAGGCGAAGACCGAGCTGACCGCCGACAAGCTGTTCACCAGCCTCACCGCGGCCCTGCGCGCCCATCAGCAACTCAAGCGCCTCGACGAGACCCGACGCGGGCTCGAGATCATCATCGACGCCGCGCCGATGCTCCTCGATCACAAGTCGATGCAGCGCCTGGCGGAGGGCGTCCTCACCCAGGTCGCCTCGCTGCTGAACGTCGCCTGCGCCGGCATCCTGGTCCTGCGCGAGACCGCGGCCCCGCAGGAGCGCTTCTGCGTCCTGGCCGGATCCGGCTGCTACGGCCACTACGCCGGGCGCGAGCCGTGCTGGCCGCTGGAGGAGCGGGTGCAACCCCTCGTCGAACGGGCCTTCGCCGAGCGCCGGCACAGCTTCGGCGAGCACTGGTCGACCCTGTATCTGCACACGGCGAGCGGCAGCGAGATCGTCGCGCTGATCGAGGCCGACCGCCAGCTCTCCGAGACCGACCGGTCGCTCATCGCCCTGTTCACGAGCCGGCTGTCGATCGCCTTCGACAACGTCATCCTCTACGAGCGGCTGCAGCTGACCAACGCCGACCTGGAGCGGCGGGTCGTCGAGCGGACCGCCGAGCTGATCCGGGCGAATCGCCGGCTGGACCTGCAGCGCTCGGACCTGCGGCGCGCCAACAGCCTCAAGACCGAGATCCTCGGCACGATCGCGCACGATCTGAAGAACCCGCTGGCGGTCATCCTCGGCCGCGCCGAGATGCTGTCCGACCTGATCGACATGCAGGGCGACCGGGAGCAGATGCGGGCGCAGGTGCAGCACGTGCGCACCAGCGCCAAGGGGCTGACGACCATGATCGACAGCCTCATGGCCGACGCGATGAATGACGCCCTCGACATCAGCCTGCGCCGGGAGCCGGTCGACCTCGCGGGCCTCGCCCGGGAAGTCTGCGAGGCCGACCGGCCGCTCGCCGACGCGAAGGACCAGACCCTGGTCTGCGAAGGCCCGGACGAGCTCTTCCTCTGCGGCGACGCTGAGCGCCTGCGCGAGGCCCTCGACAACCTCGTCTCGAACGCCATCAAGTATAGCCCGGTGGGCGGGGCGATCACGGTCCGGGTCAGCCGCGAGCCGGGCCCGCGCGGCGCGGAGCTGATCTGCGCCGTCGCCGACCACGGTCCCGGCCTGTCGCCGGAGGATTCGGCCCGCGTGTTCGGGCGGTTCCAGCGCCTGTCCGCCAAGCCCACCGGCGGCGAGAACTCGACGGGTCTCGGGCTCTCGATCGTCCGTCGGATCGCCGAGCTTCACGGCGGCCGCGCCACGGCGGAGAGCGCCGGTCCCGGGCTGGGGGCGGTCTTCGCGATCCGCTTCCCGGAAGAAGCCGTGGGGCTGATCTGAGGGATCGCCGGTTCAGTCCGCGCCGCCGCGCGGGACGTCGCGCAATCCGGCTGCAGGGCAGCTTGACCATGACGCCGTTCCGAGGCGGCCGATCACCGACCGCGAGGAGACGGCAGATGGCGACGCGCAGGATGACGAACACCGCGTCCGGATCCGACCGGCTCGTCGCACGGTCGATGATCGCGGGTCTCGCGCCGGCTCTGATCCAGTACGAGCACGGCTTGGCCTTGCCCGCGCGTTTCGTCTGACCGGCAGGCCGATCCCGGCTCCGAGCGCGTCGCGAAGGACGCGCGACGCCGCCGGGGAGCCGCTCAAGGCCGCGACGGGCGCGCCTCTGCGTCACCGTCCCCCGGCGACCGGGTCCGGAGGTAGGCGATGAGATCCCCCCGATCGAGGGGATCGGGAAGGCCGCGGAAGGTCATGCTCGTGCCGGGCGCCAGCTTCGCCGGGGCGGCGAGCCAGAGGTCCATCCGCTCCGGTGTCCAGACGCCGCCCAGCGCCCGGAGCGCCCCGGTATAGCCGTAGCGCCGGCTGTTGCTGGCGACCGGCTTGCCGAGCACGCCGTAGAGTTCGGGTCCGTTCCGATCGCCAGCACCCGGGCTGATCGTGTGGCAGGCGGCACACTGACCGAACAGCCGCCCGCCGCGCTCCGCGTCGGCCACCCGCATGACGGCGTCGAATGTCGGGGTCTCGCCCAGGGCGCGGCGGCGCTCCCGTCCGTCGTCCGAGCAGGCTGAGGCGAGCAGTGCCAGCGCCAGTGCCGAGACGCGCGCGGGACGACGCGGGATCCGCGGGCGCGTCCGCCTGAGACACCGGAGCATCGCGTTCCCTTTCGCGGTCGGAGGGGTCTTACCGGCACGCGCCGCCTCGGCCGGCTCAGACAACGGTGGAGATCGCGCCGGGCGGGTGCGCCAGCAGCGTCGCGAGCAGGCTGAGGCCGTACCGGAGCGTCTCGGCGTCCGGCGCCGCGCCCAGGGAGACGCGGATCGCTTCCGGAGCGTCCCCGACCGCGAAGGCGTCGCTCGGGACGACCGACACGCCGAGCTGCCGCGCGTGGGCGCCGAACTCGCCGCGACGCCAGGGATCGGGCAGCCGGAGCCACAGATGGTGCCCGCACGGATGCGCCCAGACGTCCAGGTTCCGGAGCGTCTCGCGCGCGACAGCCTGCCTGAGCTCGTTCTCCTGCCGGATCGCCGCGACGATGCCGTCGAGCTCGCCCTCGGCGATCCAATGCGAGGCGAGCGCGGCCGTGAGGGGCGAGGCCATCATGTTGATGGCGCGCAGCTCGGCCGCCAGCCGCACCGCCTCTTTCGTCCCCGGGACCGCGACGTAGGCGATGCGCAGGCCGGGACTCGCGCATTTGGACAGCGTCGCGATGTGCCACGTGATGTCGCTCGCCTGGGACGCGATGGGGGCCGGCGCGTTGCGGGGCAAGGCGCCGTACGCGTCGTCCTCGATGATGGCGACGCCGTGCGTGCGGGCGATCTCGGCGATCCGCCGGCGCCGGATTGCCGGCAGCGTCGCCGTGGTCGGGTTGTCGAGGGTCGGCACGAGGTACAGGGCCCGCGGCCGATCGGATCGGCAGCGCTCGAGCAGGGCGTCCGGGTCGAGACCCTCCGCGTCACCGGCCACAGGCAGGAGGCGAACGCCGCGGCGCTCCGCGGCCATGCGCAGCCCGGGATAGGTGAGCGCCGGGACGCACAGGGCGTCGCCCGGCTTCAGGACGGCGGCGAGCACGGCGGCGAGCACGACCTGGGCACCGCCGGCCACGAGGACGCGCTGCATCGGGAGCGCCCCGAGCCGTTGACCGAGCCAGTGCGCCGCCGCCGCCCGGTCGGCGAGGTTCCCGGCACTGTCCTGGTACTGCATCCGGGCCAGGAAGGCAGACGAACCGGCCAACCGCGACAGACCCGCCTCCAGGCGCTCCGCAAGCCGCGCCGCCTCGGGCTGAGGTGGCATGTTCATGCTGAAATCGACGCTGCCGGACGGATCCGGCCTGCGCATCTCCGCGGCCGGCGATCGGGACGCCCGGACGAAGCTGCCCCGCCCCGCGGTCGCGTCGATCAGCCCCGTTCGGCGCGCCTCGTTGAAGGCGCGCGTGACCGTCGTGAGATCGACGTTGAGGTGCTTCGCCAGGGCGCGCTGCGGCGGCAGGCGCGCTCCCGGCGAGAGCCGGCCGGCCCGGATGTCCTCGGCCAACGCCCGGACGATGGCGAGGTACTTGGGCCCCGTTTCGCCGGCGATTGTCGGGCTCCAGGATTCCATCATTGACCCCTGTAATCCCACCACTGTATGCATACATTGACCGTGCGGCCGGGGCACGAAGAAATTACTTCCGGTCGTGATCCGCCGCAAAGCCGTCGGATCGCTCAGTCTCAACCGCGATTGTATGGCTTGATATGCCATACAATCGGCAGGCACAAGGCCGGTCGCTCAGGGATCGGTGCCGGCCTGTTGCTCAGGACCGTCGATGATGCAGAGGACCACCGACCAATCGCTCATGTCCGTCGGCCTGCGCTGCCGCTGCCCGCGCTGCGGAGAAGGACGCCTGTTCGACGGCTTCATCACCCTGCGGCCGCGCTGCGAGGCGTGCGGGCTGGACTACGGCTTCGCCGATCCGGCGGACGGGCCCGCCTTCTTCATCATGATGACGATGGCGTTCCCCGTCACCGCTTTCGGGATCTGGCTGGAACTCACCTACGATCCGCCGCTCTGGGTCCACGCCGTGGTGACGCTGCCGCTGCTCCTCCTCGCGTGCGTGCCGATCATCCGGCCGCTGAAGGGGCTCTTCATCGCCAGCCAGTACATCAACAAGGCCGAGGAGGGACGCCTCGCGGTCCCGAAGGCGCCGGTCTCCGGTCCGGCGTCGCGGGACTGAGCGCGTCGCCGGTGCGCGGGCGGGGCCGCCTGATCATGTTCGAGACCGTCACCGGGCAGGTGACCCTGCGCCTGATCTGACCGGCCGGGCTCGCGCACCGCCTTGGGCACGCGACACCATCCGGGCTAGAGCCGCTCCCGGTCGGGTTGGGACGCAGGCGATGGGCGAGCCCGTGCCGAACGAGGCGCGGGCCCCCTCTCCCGTGCGGGAGAGGGACAGGGTGAGGGATGAGAACAGTCCGGAAGAGTCGCGACCTGTACGCGCATCGGCGGCCTGTTCAGTCCTGATCCTTCGCGTCCCTCACCCCAACCCTCTCCCG